>JAFVTJ010000114.1 GCA_017503305.1 Clostridia bacterium | reverse complement strand
CCGTATCTCGCTTGTCGACCGCTGCGCCTTTTCACACTCGCTGTATCATCCACAGGATGCGCTCGTGTTCAAAGCTACCAAACTGAGCCACGCCTCGATATTTATGAAAAGTTTGCTTTTGCAAGCAAATATTATTATATAAGTACCCGGTCAAAATGTCAATCTTTTTTTATATTAATAAAGATTGACATTTTGATTTATGGCTAATTTAAAAGGCACTTGCGTTTTGCAAGTACCTTTCTAGTTTAATCGTTAGTGGCATCGCCGTTACCGCTTACGGGGATTGCTTCGCCCAAGTAGGTGGGGTTGGGCTTGAAAATGCATTTGAGGAAGTCCTTGTTTCTTGCTAAAACCTCACGTAAATCGCGCATGGATTGTCCTGCGTAGCGGTTAAGGTCGGCAGAAACGCCGTAAGCTTCAACACCTAACTGCTTTGCAATGTAAAGCGCGCGGTAAAGGTGGTATTCTTGGGTTACTATAACTACTTTTTCGGCTTTGAAAATTTCCTTAGCGCGAAAAACGGTTTCATAAGTTGAAAAGCCTGCGTGGTCCATAAAAATATCCTCGCTGGGCACACCGTTTTCAATAGCGTATTGCTTCATGGCGTTCACTTCGTCATAGTTTTTTTGGCCGTGGTCGCCGCTCATAATAATTTTTGGGGCGGTGCTTTGCTTATAAAGCTCAACCCCGCGCATAAGTCGGTCGCGCAGCATATGGCTTAAAGAACCGTCGGATTTAACCTGACAACCAAGCACGATAATGCAATCAATATCCTCAAGTTTGGCCGATTCTTCTACCGAAATAATTTTAGAATCGGTTACCGTTTTTACACGGGCGTTTATTGAAAAGAGGGCAATAGCGCCTATTAAGCACAGGCAAAAAAGAAATTTTACAATTTTTTTAAGTTTCATTTTAATCTCCAAAAATTATTTAATTAAAGCTTCATCTTTTTGAATTTGTGTGGAAGGTTTTGCGCTTATTTTAAGGCATAATTTTTTTATAAGACCGGCTAGAAGTAAAATAATATATGCCGCAAGAGAAAAAGCCACTATGTATATAATGGTGCACCACGGAAAAGGCACCACCTGCTGCACTAGCGAATAAACAGGTAGTGAGGGCTCACAATGGGGGCTTATAAAGAACACATTAAAGGTTTCGGTTTCAAGCAGACCGCTAAAGTAAGCAATTTCGTTCATAATAGCGGCTAAGAAAACCGACACCGCAAATACCAAGCAGGCGTTTATTAGGGATTTGCGTGTGGGTTCAACATAGTTTGTGCCGAGCAAGAAAATGCCTACTGTAACCATAGAACCGTGACAAATCATAGTTTGAATATTTATACCAATAACCTCTATAAACACCTGAGCGGGATAAAACATTACGCAAAGGCCCGCAAACAAAGCAAAGCTTGCTAAATAAGCCGATAATGCACTGTGAAGCTTTTTGTTAGGTAGTAGTGCTGCCAGCAAAGAAATAT
This sequence comes from Clostridia bacterium, assembly GCA_017503305.1. Next base: position 2,199 of record JAFVTJ010000114.1, on the reverse strand, counting down.
ACATAGGGGTAGAGCAAAATTGGAACGGGAAGGCATACCATTGATAGTCGGCCGTGAATGCAGTGCCATCGTAACTGAAGGTATAGTTAATTTGCTTATATATTTCAAGCACGATAGAAATTAGCGCCGCAATCAAAAGCACCTTACGGACGGTGGTTTCCTCTGCGTTTTTATACCGTTTGCAAAGCAATATACCTATAATAATTGAAACTAAGAAAAAGGCTATATGAAACCAACCATACATTTTTGGAACGGGCATACGAGAGTCAAGCAAAAGTAGAAGTTTACCTAAAAAATCCAAGCAGGCCACCTTCGTTTCTTTTTTCTTTAATTATAATTGAAAAATTTTTTCTTTTCAACTGTATTTTAATTGAGAAATGGAGTTAATACGAGTAGATATTGAATTTTAAATTCAAATGGTATATAATACTAATAGTTGTGAAATTTTAATTAAATAATGTTAACTAATTATTAAACATTATTTTGGCATTTGGCAATATAATTAAAATTAAATAAAATTTTATTTTTATTAGGAGGCAAAAAATTGACAGCTTACAGTCAAAACACAAGTGAACTCTTAAAGGAGCTTGACACCAACCCCGAAAAGGGACTAAGCGCAGGCGAGGTTTTAAAACGCAAAGAAAAATACGGCGAAAACCGCTTGCGTGAAAAGAAAAAGAAAACCACCTTCCAGCGTTTTCTTGACCAGTTTAAAGACGCGATGATACTGATTCTTATCGCCGCCGCTATAATTTCCTTTGTGGTGGTAGTGGTAGAAAAGAATTGGGGCGAATTGTTTGAGCCGGCGCTTATTCTTCTTATCGTAATATTAAATGCCGTTATGGGTGTTTATCAAGAAGGCAAGGCCGAAAAGGCTTTAGACGCGCTTAAAAATATGTCGGCACCGCACGCAAGGGTTATTCGCGACGGTGTGGAACAAATTATCGATGCGGCCGAATTGGTCCCCGGTGATATTATCCGTCTTGAAGCGGGTGACTTTGTTCCTGCTGATGCGCGCCTTTTACAAAGCGCAGGACTAAAATCGGAAGAATCAGCCCTTACGGGTGAATCGGTGCCCGCCGAAAAGGACTATTTGGCCGAAGTGCCGGAGAATGCCGCTATTGGCGACAGGCATAATATGGTTTATTCGGGTTGCTCGATTGCTTAGGGTACTGCGTTGGCGGTTGTAACGGCCATCGGTATGGAAACCGAAATGGGCAAAATTGCAAACCTGCTTGATAACGAAGAAGATGCCCAAACACCTTTGCAACAAAAGCTTGCACAGTTGGGTAAATATTTAGGTATAATCGCCCTTGCCGCTTGCGGTGTTATATTTGTGGTGGGTTTACTTAATGAAATCCCCGTGCTCGAAATATTCATGACCGCTGTTTCCTTGGCGGTATCGGCGATACCTGAGGGTCTACCTGCAATTGTTACAATTGTGCTTTCAATCGGTGTTCAGCGTATGGTTAAGAAAAATGCCCTTATCCGCAAGCTCCCCGCGGTTGAAACCTTGGGCGGTGCTTCGGTTATCTGCTCCGATAAAACAGGTACTCTTACCCAAAACCGTATGACCTTGGTTAAGGCTTACGTCGACGGTGGCGAAATTGAGGATATTGGCAAAAACAATAGTGATGCTATTAAGAAATTGCTTATGTACGGCACACTTTGTTGTGACGGCTCGGTAGTGTTTGACGGCGACAGCGAACAGCATATTGGTGACCCGACTGAAACCGCAATTGTTTATGCGGCGCACAAAAGTGGTATGCCTAAGGATGAGCTTAATGCAAAATATCCCCGTTTAGCAGAAATACCCTTCGATTCCGACCGAAAGCTTATGACAACCGTTAACGATATCGGCGGTAAAAAGTTTGTTATCGTAAAGGGTGCCTTCGATATGATGGCTACCCGCTGTGTTAAGGGCGATATCGAAAAGGGAAGAGAAATCACCAATTCTATGAGCGAAAACGCATTGCGTGTGCTTGCTATCGCTTACAAGGTGATCGATACGGTACCCCAAAATCCGACTTCGGATGAACTCGAAAACGGTCTTACCTTTATGGGCCTTGTTGGTATGATTGACCCACCAAGACCCGAAGCTAAAGAAGCGGTTAAGCTTTGCCGACGCGCTGGTATTAAGCCTGTTATGATTACGGGTGACCACGTTGTTACTGCTTCTGCTATAGCGCGTGAGCTTGG
>JAFVTJ010000113.1 GCA_017503305.1 Clostridia bacterium | reverse complement strand
GTTAAGCCCCAACCCGGTTATATTGCGGTTAACCCCAAGGTTATTCCCTACGGCACCGAAATGTTTATTAAAACAACCGACGGCAAATACATCTACGGTTATGCAGTTGCTGCCGACACAGGCGGATTTGTTAAAAGACACCCCACCGGTATTGACCTTTTCTTTGATACCGAAAAAGAATGCGTCAACTTTGGTGTACGCACAGCAGAAATTTATATTCTAAACTAAAAAAGAGCGAACTTAACGTTCGCTCTTTTTGATTTTAAATGCTTTTAAAACTATTTGCCACAGTTTTTCAAAAAGCCTTCTAAAATTGGGGTGTTTGAAAAATTTAATAAGTCGTTTAATATTGCGGCGAGTAACGATAGAAAACGCCACGTTGCAAATTAAAACCGCAAGCAACGCACCCTCGCCGCCAAGCATGGGCCTTATCGAAAAGGTTAATATACCACAGGTTATGCCGTATAAAATCTTCTTATAAATTGCGTTGGGCATCAGGCAGTAATCCATTGTTAAAAACAATGCTGTGAAAAACAGTCCGCCACCCAAAAGCGAAAGTGCTAAATCTTGCTTGAAGATGATAGATAAAAAGGCCGACGTTGCAAGGAAAAAGCCGCATATTATGGGGTTTATAAACTTGCGAAGCATTAGATAAATTGCACCCACAATTATAAGACATTCCGAAGTTTGCCCAATGTAGCCACTGTGCAAACCGAAGAACAGGTCCTTTGCGGCAAAATCAGGCGGGTAGCTTTCAAACAGATACATAATGGGTGTCATTTCGGTTGTGACGTTTTCAAACGGCAAGGGAAAAGCCGAAAAAGCCTTAAAAAAGAATACCGAAAAGAAAACCTTAGCAATTAAAACAGGGAAAACCAGGCTTAGCGGATTATTACGGAAAAACGCCTTTGAAATTATAGTCGTTAAAACGCTTATCACTATTATGTAAGGCAATTTAACACCGCTTGTTATTGTAAGGCCTAAAATATAGCCCATTAAGGCCGATTTAAAATCTATTTTAAGATTTTTTCTGTTAAATATAACGTCCCACAAAAAGGCAACCAAAAGGCAAACCGCCGCGCAAAGAGCAAGGGTTATAATTGCCCTTTTGCCAAACAGCAAGCAACCAAAAATGCCCGCAGGCAATAAGGCTAAAAAAATTTCGGCTAAATCCAAATTGGTTAAAGCTTGTCTTTCGTTTGGTCTAATTACGGTAAAAAACAAAGCAACCTTTTTTACTGCATTTATTGTTGCGCCTTTAATTTTTAGTAGTATACTCATTTAAAAGCTCCTTAAAATGATATATTTTATTTTACTACATTTTAAATTTTTTTGCAACAAAAACCCCCTTGTTACCAAGGGGGTTAAATTTTATGCGTTATTTTCGATGTATTCAACCAAATTGCCGATAGTTTTAATGTTTTCAATTTCTTCATCAGGAATTTCTACACCAAATTCATCTTCAATAGACATTAAAACTTCTACAACGTCAAGACTGTCTGCATTAAGGTCTCTTGCCATATCGGTATCAAGGGTTAATGTATCTGCATCAACGTCGAGTTGGTCGGCTAAAATCACCTTTATTTTATCAAATGTCATAAATAAATCCTCCTAAATAATTTGTCGAAAAAAAGAAACGCTATATAAAATAATATGTTTTCTTTTAGCATTTGTCAATACTTTTTTTATATTATACAAAAAAGGTTGCAAAATTATGTTATTTATTTTATAATATTAAAAGATTTATAAAGGCACTTATGAAAGGCAGGGTTGTGTGTTTTCACACATTTACTATGGCTAAAGAAAAATTAGTAAAAGCAATTACTTCTATGGATGAAGATTTTGCCAAATGGTATACCGACGTTTGCGTAAAAGCCGAGCTTATTGACTATTCTTCGGTTAAGGGCTGTATGATTATTCGCCCTTACGGCTACGCTATTTGGGAAAATATTCAAAAAAATCTTGATAATATGTTTAAGGAAAGGGCCACGAAAACGTGTATATGCCTATGTTCATTCCCGAAAGCCTTTTGCAAAAAGAAAAGGACCACGTTGAAGGCTTTGCTCCCGAGGTTGCCTGGGTTACCCACGGCGGTGAAGAAAAGCTTGAAGAAAGACTTTGCGTTCGCCCCACTTCTGAAACCCTTTTCTGCGACCATTTTAAGAATATTGTTCATTCCTACCGCGATTTACCTAAGCTTTACAACCAATGGTGCAGCGTTGTTCGTTGGGAAAAGACCACCCGTCCTTTCTTACGTTCACGTGAATTCTTGTGGCAGGAAGGTCACACCCTTCACGCTACTCGCGAAGAGGCCGAAGCTGAAACAATCCAACAGCTTAACGTTTACGCAAAGTTTGCAGAAGAATATATGGCAATGCCGGTTGTAAAGGGTATCAAGACCGAGAAGGAACGCTTTGCAGGCGCTGAAGCTACATACACTATCGAAGCTTTAATGCACGACGGTAAGGCTTTACAAAGCGGTACTTCACACTTCTTTGGCGACGGCTTCTCCCGTGCATTTGAAGTAACCTATACCGATAAAAACAATCAGCCGGTATTCCCCTTCCAGACTTCATGGGGTGTTACAACCCGTCTTATCGGCGCGATTATTATGACCCACGGCGACGATAACGGCCTTGTGCTTCCTCCGATGATTGCACCCATTCAAACCGTTGTAGTTCCCATCGCAACCCATAAGAAAGGCGTAACCGAAAAGGCTACCGAAGTTTACGAGCGTTTAAATAAGGTTTGCCGCGCTAAGATTGATATTACCGACCAATCTCCCGGTTGGAAGTTTGCCGAATACGAAATGAAGGGCGTTCCGCTTAGAATTGAGCTTGGTCCCCGTGATATTGAAAATAACGTTTGCGTGGCTGTAAGACGCGACAACGGCGAAAAGACTGTATTAAGCCTTGACGAGCTTGAAACCAAGATTCCCGAGCTTTTGGCGGCTGTACAGCAAGGTCTTTACGATAAGGCACTCGCCCGCCGCGAGAGTATGACCTACGACGCACACAATCTTGAAGAAATGACCGATATCGCCGAAAACAAGCCCGGCTTTATCCGTGCTATGTGGTGTGGCGATAGAGAATGTGAAGACAAACTAAAGGAAATCGCAGGCGTAACCTCACGCTGTATTCCCTTTGAACAAGCCACCATCGACGGCAAATGCGTTTGCTGCGGCAAGGAAGCAAAACACATGCTCTATTGGGGCAAGGCGTATTAAGATAATAAAATCATATTTCACCTCCCTCGCACGAGGGGGGTGGCTTTTTTTATAGTGAAAAGACGGAGTGAAAAAACGACAACAAATTTTTTAAAATTTATTGTTGACAACGCTTATACTATTTGATATAATAATTGAGCGCTTAAAAGCGAATATGATTTGCGAGTGTGCTGGAACAGGCAGACAGGCACGTTTGAGGGGCGTGTGTCAACCGACGTATGGGTTCAAGTCCCATCACTCGCACCAAGGTAAGAACTGACATTTAGTTGGTTCTTATTTTTTTACAATGCTTTGGGGACTTGAACCTTCGGTTCTTTCACTCTTGCGGTTCCCGACGACTCGATACTGCCGTATCTCGCTTGTCGACCGCGGCGCTTCGTTTTGCTCGCTGTATCTCGCACCGCGAGCGCTCGCAACCTCACCCATCACTCGCACCAAAGTAAGAACTGGTTTTAAACCAGTTCTTTTCTTTTTATACAGATTTTCCACCTTGGATTGTTTTTTCTTGAAAAATTCTCTATAACAGAGAATTATACCAATTTTGCTCTATTGACTCTACTGCGAGTTTAAAATACAATAGAATTACAAAATCCGGAGTTTGAATATTTAAAACGAGGTGTTTTTATGACCGAAATAAGCATAGCCGCAAAGCTTACCGAATTAAGAAAGGCTAAAGGCGCAACACAAGAAGAAATAGCCGAAGCACTTCAAATATCCAATAAAACTATTTCAAAATGGGAAAACGGAACTTCCGCGCCCGACCTTGAGATGCTTGTCGCCCTTTCACGTTATTATAATGTAAGCACCGACACACTTTTGGGTCTTAAGACAGAAGAAAACAGCACAAAAGCGGTACTAGGAAACCTTTTTAAAAATTTGGATAAGCGCCAGACAATATTAAAAATTTTTGAAATTGTTAAAGAAATTTACCCCGCTACCTTTAACACAATTTGCCGTGAAGCAGACAACAACTATGATGATTTTCCACCCATTCCGCCACAGAACGCTCGCCATTCTCAATACCGCATTGCGCAAGAATCATTTTTCAATTTTGCAGTATGTTCAAAAGATGTTAATTTTGCAGTAATGCAGTGGCAAAACAACTCTAATTTTGCTTGGCTTTTAGACACTGCAAGTCAAAACCGCATTATAGACATTTTATCCTTTCTTGCCGATGCTGATGTACTAAAAGTAATGTATTTTATCCATTCCAAAGCTTGCTCAGAAACCTTTACCGTCAATTATATTACAAATAATACGGGAGTGGATACTAAAAAGGTAGAAAGCATATTGGAAAAATGTTGTAAACTAGCTTTGGCTTCAAAAATTGACGCCCATTTAAAAAACAAGGATATCTACATATATGGGTCTTATGGCGATGGGCTTATTCTATCAATACTTTCAATCGCTTATCAAAAAATGACTTTTAATAATAATTACGAATACAACTGTTCACGAAATGTAAAAATAATACGAGGTGAAAACTAAAATGACCTTTTCTCAGAACTTGAAAAAGATACGAAAAGAAAAAAATATAACCCAAGAACAATTGGCGGGAATGCTCGGCATTTCGCCCCAAGCAGTTTCTAAATGGGAAACTAGCGAAACCTATCCCGATGCCGCTCTCCTTCTACCTTTAAGTTCTGCTCTTGACACGTCGCTTGATATCTTATTCGGCAACAGCACCTGCTCAATGAGTGATGTTTCAAGGCGTATAATAAGCATTATAAAAAGCACTCCAACAGAACAGCGCTTTCACCTTGCGCGTGATATTTGTTGGCAAATTGAAAAAGGCTTTTTTGACAGCTTAACGCCAATTGATACCCGCTACTCACCCAATGAGCTTAATTCCTTAAAAAATTCTTCATATATTCTTAGTGATTATGGCTTCACCTTAATTTCTAATGATAATTCGCCATTCTTCTCAATTTTCCCAAAATATGATGAATGCTATACTAAGGCTATCGGCGACGGAGAAGAAATTAGAAATATATTTGAAAAGCTTTCATCTATCGACACTATGCGCGCCGTTTTATTCATTCACAAAGAAGATTATAATTATGTATTTGAAGCCGAAGTACTAGCCGATGCTTGTGACATTAAAGAAGAACGGATTGAAAATGTATTGCAAGATCTTTTGGATTTGCGCTTGATTGAAAAAATGAATTTAGAAATCGATGAACAACCAACCACACTCTACGCCACCAGACCCACCCATAGACTTATAGCTCTTTTATTGATGGCCAAAGAATTTAATTACTCGGGTCCTCATACTCTAATGGCTGATCAACGGCAAAAGCGATTTCTTAGATAAAATTATCGCCGAGAATTATCTTCTCGGCGATTTTTTATTTTTATGCCTTTATAAATTTTTTATAACCCTCGCCATATTGCACGCAACGAGATACTCGACTTAGGGTTGCGGAGGAAATATCGGTCTTTTCAATAACCTGAATATAGGTTTTGCCCTCCATTAAAAGCTTGGCAGCCGTAATGCGCTGAGCCATTTGTTCAACTTCCTTTTTGGTGCACAAATCTTCAAACAAAAGCTCAATATCCTCTTCGCTTTCTATGGATGCCAATAAATTGTATAATTCTTTAATCATTTCTTTAGTTACTTTTTTTGTTGGCATAATTATCCTCCTAAAATTCTTCTAAGGATTTGCTTAAGAATTGCTTTGTTTTTGGGGACTGCGGGTTTTCAAAAATCTCCTCAGGGGTGCCTATTTCTTCAATAACCCCATCGGCCATAAATATAACCTTATCCGAAACGTTTTTAGCAAATTCCATTTCGTGAGTTACAATGATCATTGTGCTATCCTTACTTTTAAGACCCTTTATAACCTTTAAAACCTCGCCCGTAAGCTCTGGGTCTAAAGCCGAGGTCGGCTCGTCAAAGCAAAGAATATCGGGGTCTAACGCCAATGCTCTTGCAATGGCCACACGTTGCTGCTGACCGCCCGAAAGCTGCCATGGATAAAAATCTATTTTATCGCTAAGGCCTACACGCTCAATAAGCTCTAAAGCACGCGCCTTGTTTTCTTCAGGTGTGCCGCGCTTTAAAAGGTTGGGCGCTAAGGTTATGTTTTCTAAAACGTTGTACTGCGGAAAAAGGTTGAAGGACTGAAAAACAAGACCAAAATGAAGTCTGTTTTGGCGTATTTCCTCCTCACTTGTAAGCGCACCCTTACTGCCGTCATAAATTTGCTTGCCATCAACCGAAATAGTGCCTTCTTCGGCAAATTCCAAAAAGTTGATGCAGCGAAGTAATGTGGTTTTACCGCTACCGGAAGAACCGATTATCGATAAAACCTCACCCTTTTCAAGAGTGAAATCTATTCCCTTTAAAACCTCGGTTTTACCGAAAGTTTTCTTAATATTTTTAACCTCTAAAACCGACATAGCTTAACCTCTGAAATAACTGAGTTTTTTCTCTAATTTGCCTAAAGCTATTGTAAGTACACCTACAAATATAAGGTAAAAGACACCTGTGTAGAAAAGCGGCCAAACAAGAGCCTTTGTTGCGGCCAATTCCTTTGCTTGCTTAATAATTTCGCAAACCATAATACAGTTAGCAAGCGCGGTGTCCTTAATAAGTGTAATAATTTCGTTAGACATTGGCGGAACAATGCGTTTTACAACCTGTTTTAATATGATATTCTTAAAAATTTGGGACTTTGTAAGACCCAAAACGTAGCCTGCTTCATACTGGCCTTTGGGTATGCTTTCAATGCCGCCGCGATAAATTTCCGAAAAATAGCAGGCATAGTTTAGAGTAAACGCAATAAGCACCGCTACAATTCGGCCCGCATCGGCTATGCCGTAATTTATATACATATACTTATCTATTTGGCTAAACATGGGGAAATCAAACAAAAGCCCTGGCACGTAGTAAATAATAAATATTTGAAGCATCAAGGGTATGCCACGCACGATCCACACAATAACCTTTGAAACACCTTTAACCGCTTTAAAGCGGCTCATAGAACAAAACGCTATCGGAAGGCCGAGCGGAATACCGCAAACAAGGGTTACCGCAAAGATAAGTAGGGATATTTTAAATCCGTCAAGAAGGAATAGAGTTACCTCTGAAAAAGACATTTTAACTACCTCAAAAAGTGTGACGGGCTATAGACCCGCCACACCGTCTAATTCTTAATTATTTCTTTTGGTCAGAAAAATCTTTAATAGCAGTGTTTGCTACGCCATATTTGTCTGCCAAAGCTGCGATTGTGCCGTCAGCAGCTAATTTTTCGAGTTGTTCGTTTACCTTTGCGGTAAGCTCGCTGCCCTTCTTAAAGCCGATAGCATAATATTCAACGTCGCTTTCAAGACCGTCAACGATTACAAGGTCAGCATAGTCGCCCTTACCGCAATAGCTCTTAGCAAGCTGAGCGTCAAGTACGGCAAAGTCAGCAGTTTTAGCCTTAACTTCGGTCAAGCAATCGGTTTGCTTTGTAAAGCCTTTGAAAGAAATATCTTTAAAGGCGCCTTTTGCATAGGTTTCGCCGGCGGAGCCGCTTTCAGCAACAGCGAACTTGCCCTTTAAATCTTCGGCCTTAGTGATGCCTGCATCCTTGCGAACAACTACAACCTGAAGGTTTTCCATATAGTTGTAAGAGAAGTCTACCTTTTCAGCACGTGCAATGCCGTCGTCGTCTGCGGTGTTAGCGGTAAAGCCGTTCCAGATACAGTCAATAGTGTCGGAATCAAGATCGGTATACTTGTTTTCCCAAACGATTTCTTGGAACAAAACCTTGTAGCCTAAGTTGCCGAATACCTTTTCAGCAAGCTCGGTATCGAAGCCTACAAGCTTACCGCTGTCGTCTTTGTAGTTCATAGGAGCATAATCTGTATAACCAACGGTTACAACCTTTTCGTTTGCGCCGCAACCGGCGAAGCAAGCCACAATCATAAATACTGCCATAAGTACTGCTAATAATTTTTTCATTTTTAATTACCTCTTTTTCAAATTTTGTTTTTAAGTTTAATTTTGTTTTGTTGTTTCGGCACTTTAGTAATTTATTTAAGTAAAGTGAGCCGTTAAAAAAATAAAAAATATTCAGTTTAGTTTCGGTGGACTTTCATTTCTTTTTACCTCCGGTGCCGTGTCGATGTTGTTATTATACTTCACCAAACTAAATTTGTAAAGTGTTTTTTGCAAAAAAATATAACTTTGGCACTTTATATAACTAAAGCGCCAAAGTGTTGTGCAATTTGCATAATCCTAGTCATTTACCAAGGTTAAACCATATTTTGTGGCAAGTTTTGACAAATCGGCTTCCCACTCTTCCTTAATATAAGTATTAAGCATTACCGTAATATCCGAATCCTTGCTAAAGGCCACGCAGTATGCCTCGCTTGAAAAATCAAACCCTATACCTAAATCACTATATTTATTACCCTTAGCGGTTACGGCCTTTGCAAAGGTGTAATCCACAACAGCGGCATCGGCCTCGCCCGATTGCACCATATCCAAAGCGGCCTGCTGCGATTCCACCTCGGTACAATTTTCAAAGCTGTTGCGTGTGATAATGTAAAACGCACCCTCGGAATCCTTTTCCACCACGAACTTAAGATTTCTGATTTCAAATCCGTCGTTATAATCATTAACACGGTCGGCCTTCATTACAAGGACCTGCGCATTTTTGACGTACTTAACCGAAGTGCTTGCCTTGCTTTGTAAATTATCATTATAAATTACACCACCCCAAAGGCAGTCAACCTCGCCATCTTCAAGCTTTTGTAAGCGTTCACTCGTGGTAAGCTCCACAAAATCTACGTTTACACCAAGCTTTTCTTTTGCAAACATTT
>JAFVTJ010000112.1 GCA_017503305.1 Clostridia bacterium | reverse complement strand
TCTTTATGCCCTACCTTATCATTTATTACGAGGTATCGCTCGGTATGAAGGACTACGTGCTCATTATGGCGCCCGCCATTGTTATAGCGTCAGTTGTAACTGCGCTTTGGGGTAAGGTTTACGATAAAAAGGGCTTTAACTTCTCTGGACTTTTCGCCATTTTATTCTTAATTGTGGGTTACGTTATGCTCTACCTTACCAAAACTACCGCACCCGTGTTTATAGGCTCACTTTTAATGATGAGCGGTTACCTTGCGGGTATGGCTGTCTTCGGCGCCGTTATTCGTGATAACACACCGCAAGGCTTCTCGGGCAGACTTCAGGGCGTTCGCATTTTCTCGCAAGTATTAGTCCCCGGTGTTATAGGACCTGCTATTGGTAAAAAGGTATTAGAAAACGCTGAGGTTATTACCAACAACGACGGCACAACTTCATTTGTACCCAACGCCAACATATTCTTAGCGGCCTTAATTGCAGTAGTGCTCGTTCTCCCCTTCTTTATTGTGGGCAAAAAAGGAAAAGCCGAATGATTTACACCGTAACCTTAAACCCTTCGCTCGATTATATTGCCTTTACCGATTCTATAAATTTGGGCAAAACTAATCGCACAAGAGATGAATACATAGTCCCCGGTGGCAAGGGTATAAATATTTCTATTTTGCTGTCACGCTTAGATCTTCCTACTACCGCATTAGGCTTTGCGGGCGGTTTTACGGGTGATAAGCTTATAAAGCTTCTAGAAAATGAAAATATCAACTGTGATTTTTCTAAACTAGACTCTGATACTCGCATAAACTTTAAGCTTTCTTGCGGTGAAATTACCGAATTTAACGGTAGCGGTGCTACACTTAGCGTTAGCGACATTAAAAGTATTAAAACTAAAATAAAGACCTTACAAAGCGGTGACTGGCTTTGCCTTTCGGGTAGTATTCCAAACGGTGTAAAAAGCGATATTTACAAGGAATTAGCTTTGTGCGTTCCCACAGGTGTTAAGGTTGTTGTCGATACCGCGGGTGAGCCTTTACTAAAATCGCTCGACACTAAGCCATTTCTTATAAAGCCCAACATTGACGAGCTTTGCGATATTTTCGCTTGTGAAATTAGTATAGGCAATATTGAAATCTATGCTAAAAAGTTGCAAAAAATGGGCGCTAAAAACGTTATGGTATCCTGCGATAAGGACGGCGCGTTTTTGCTCGATATGAACGGCAATACCCTCTTCCAAAAAGCACCTAAGGGCAATGCAGTAAACACAGTTGCGGCAGGCGACAGTATGATAGCGGGCTTTATAAAGCATTATTTGGACACTGAAAGCTTTGCCGAATCGCTAAAATTCGCAGTGGCTTGCGGCAGCGCCACCGCCTTTTCAAAATGGATTGCCAAAAAAGAAATGATTTATACCGTTTATGAAAATATGTAAAAATTCTCCCTTTATAAGAGTTGTACTCTAAAGGACAGTAAAAGAGCTGTGTAGAAATTTTCTACACAGCTCTTAATTTTTTGTCTCATACCGTAACAAGCAGGACATTTGGGAGCCCAAAGTCACTTGTTAGGAGAACCTAAAACCCTTTTCTAAACAAATATCATCTATTCGATAAATTGGAATTGGTTAATTCCACATCATCATTTGATAGAATTGGTATGTTATTAAAAGCGATAGTAACAACATACCGACAACATATAGCACTCTAAGCCATATTTTTTCTTTCGGTATTCTTTTTGATAAAAACACGGAAATTGCAGTAACGCAAATGGAGATAAACAACCAAAATAATGCAGTAAAATCGTTGGCATTAAAGTTGTTTTCAACCATATTGCCCGCTTCATCTATCACGGGGCAGCCGCAACCCAGCCAATCGACAATAAAATGCTGATTGACCAAGCTGTAAGGAATAAGCAAAATGGCAAATACTAAAATCGGCGTTAGTAGAACGGCTATTGTTTTAATTGACTTCATACAATCACACCCCTTTGTTAAATTCTTATTTATCGGTTAGTTGTATTATAGCACAACTTGACTAACAAAGAAAGAGAATATTAAAAACACCCACAGTTTTAAAAAAACTACGGGTGTTTTTGTGTCGTGTTGTACTGTCCTTAACTGTACGACGCATATAAGGGAGAATTTTTATTATCCTATAAACTCAAATCTTTTAAAGGTTTTGCCGTCACGCTCTACCATGCCGCAAAATTCAGCTTTGCGCCTGATCCATATTTTGCCTTCGCCGTAAAGCGCCTTATAAATCACCATTTCTTCGGTTGTATCGCAATCATAACCTATACCTAACACTTCGTATTCATTGCCTTTGAAATGGCGGTATTTACCCTTTTTAAGCTCATTTTCCATTTAAACTTCTCCTTTTTTGAAAATAAATTCGCCGTCAGCAAAGCAGCAAAGTACAGAATCACCTTTTTTGAATTCCCGTGCTAAGAGCTTTTCGCTGAAGGTATCTTCAATCTTGTTTTGAATTTCGCGTCTTAAGGGTCTTGCGCCATAAACCGCATCGAAGCCTTTTTCTGCCAATGCTGATTTAACAGACGGGTCAAATTCCAAATCGATTTCAAGATTTTTAACCCTACGGCTTAAATTTTCAAGCATTTTTTCGGCAATTTCTTCGATTTCAGGTTTAGTAAGCTTGGAAAATACGATAATATCATCCACGCGGTTTAAAAACTCGGGACAGAAAGCGTTTTTAAGTTCGTCTAAAACAAGTTGCTTAACGTCGCGGTTTTGGTCATCATTTTCAGTAAAGCCAAAGCTTACCTTCTTTTCGGTAATAAGGCGAGCGCCGACATTAGAGGTCATAATTATAACCGTGTTTTTAAAATCAACTCGTCTACCTTGCGAGTCTGTCAAAATGCCATCTTCAAGTATTTGCAACAGCATATTAAACACATCGGGGTGGGCTTTTTCAATTTCGTCAAAAAGCACTACCGAGTAAGGATTGCGCCTTACCTTTTCGGTAAGCTGACCTCCCTCTTCAAAACCGACGTAGCCGGGCGGCGAGCCTACAAGGCGAGATACGGTATGCTTTTCCATATATTCCGACATATCAAGCCTTATCATCATATTTTCGTCGCCAAACATTGAACTGGCAAGGGCTTTGCAAAGCTCGGTTTTACCCACACCTGTAGGACCTAAGAATATAAACGATCCAATCGGTCTTTTGGGATCTTTAAGTCCCACTCTACCCCTTCTAATAGCCTTTGCAACGGCGGTTACCGCTTCATTTTGGCCTACAATTCTTTCGTGTAGCTCTTCTTCTAAATTAAGCAGTCTGTCGCTTTCCTCTTTTGTAAGCTGAACCACGGGAACACCCGTCCATGCGGATACAATTTCGGCTATATTTTCTTTTGTAACCTTGCCGTGCGAGTGAGAATTTTCGTTTTGCCACTTTTCCTTTTCGGCTTCGTATTTTTGCCTTAAGGTGTTAGCTTTATCGCGAAGTGTGGCGGCCTTTTCAAATTCTTGCGAATTGATTGCTTCGTCTTTTTCGCTTTCAATACTCTCAATTTTGCTTTCCAAATCCTTTAAAGCCGTGGGTAAGGTGCAATTATTAAGCCGCACGCGTGAACCGGCCTCGTCAATAAGGTCAATCGCCTTATCGGGCAAAAATCTATCGGTTATATACCGTGCCGAAAGCTTAACCGCGCTTTCAATGGCTTCATCACTAATTTCCACCTTATGGTGCGCTTCATATTTATCGCGAAGCCCCTTTAAAATGAGTATCGCATCACTTTCACTCGGTTCTGCCACGTTTACAGGTTGAAAACGTCTTTCAAGCGCAGAATCTTTTTCAATATTCTTGCGGTATTCATTTATAGTAGTGGCACCAATCAACTGAAACTCGCCACGTGCAAGGGACGGCTTTAAAATATTGGCCGCATCAGTAGAGCCCTCAGCCGAGCCTGCACCGATTATCGTATGCACTTCATCAATAAAGAGTATAACGTCGCGTGCTTTTACAACCTCGTCGATAACTGCTTTTATTCTTTCTTCAAAATCGCCGCGATATTTAGTACCCGCAACCATACTCGTTAAATCAAGTGTATAAAGCTTCTTATTTTCAAGTATTTCGGGCACGTTTTTACTTACAATTTTTTGTGCAAGTCCTTCGATTATTGCGGTTTTACCCACACCCGGCTCACCTATTAAGCAAGGATTGTTTTTGGTACGGCGGCAAAGAATTTGAATAATTCTTTCAATTTCGGCATCTCTGCCTATTACGGGGTCTATTTTGCCCTTTTTGGCATTTTCAGTAAGATTAACACCGTACTTTTCAAGTGTGGGGGTCTTGCTGTTTTTGGGGCGTTCGGTTTCGGGTTGAATATTATGATTCCCATCAATACCCGAAGCCTTTAACACGCTATTTGTAAGGGCGGTAATATCCACACCAAGCTCGGTTAAAAACCTAACGGCAAAGTTATCCCCATCCGACAAAATACCAATTAGCAAATGCTCGGTTCCAACAAACTTTTTGCCAATATTATTACACCCCGCCATAGCCGTTTCTACAACCCTTTTGGCCCTTGGGGTAAAATAATCGGGCGAAAGCTTTGTAGCAGTTCCGCTGCCAATTTGGGCGCGTATAAGCTGCTCAACCGTTTGTGCGCTAACTCCGTTTTTTTCAAGCACCACCGCAGCAACACCGCCACCAACGCGCAAAAGTCCCAAAAGCAAATGCTCGCTTCCAACGTAGGTGTGGCCCAACTGTTCAGCCGAGCTTATTGCATAGTTAAGCGCCTCGTTAGCCTTAGCGGTAAAACCGTTAAAATTATATTTCATATCTTCTCCTTTACTGTAAAAGAGCCTCCCTAATCATATTGGCTCTATAAATATCCCTATCATTAGGGTCCATAACCCCGTATTTTTGCATAAGCATAAAGGGTTGCGCCTCTATTAAAAGGCGTATAGGCGATACGCTTGTATTTAGTATGCCCATACAGACACCAAGTTTAACGCGGGAAAGCAAATTCATCATTTCTCCGCTTGTGAGTATGCGTGCATTTTGCAACGTACCAAGTGCGCGATAGCAAAGATCTTCAAGCTCTAACCTATTTAAAGCCTCACGGCTTCTTTGCTCTTTCTCAATTAACTGACCGGTTATAATACTTAGATTATCAAGTGCATTTTTCTCGCTAAGGCCTAAGGTTATTTGATTAGAAACCTGATAAAGCGCCGCCGCCGATTTAGAACCCTCGCCATACATTCCCCTAACGGTAAAGCCTATTTTACCAATAGAGCTACCAAGGGTTTCAATTTCTCCCGTGCTCTCGAGCGCGGGCAAATGCAGCATTACCGAAGCGCGAAGACCTGTACCCAAATTGGTAGGACATTGGGTTAAAAAGCCTAGCTTACTGTCAAAAGCGAACTGCAAAGCGGGATATAAAAGACTATCAATTCGCTCGGCAATATCATAAGCCTCTCTAAGTGAAAGCCCTGCCAATATTACCTGAATTCTTATATGATCTTCCTCACCTATCATAATACTTATGCTCTCATCATCAGATAGTATGATAGCAGTATCGGCGGTGTTATTTGCAAATTCGGGACTTATTATGTGCCTTTCTACCATGGCATATTTTTGAGTGTCAGGCACGTTTGCCATATCAATATACTTAAGGCTTTTGGCAAAGGGGGTATTGCTTTGAAGCAAAGCATCCCTAACCTTTAAATTAAGCTCTCTTCTTTGCTCGTTTGTCATTCTTGCCGGAAATGGAAATCCCTTTAAATTACGGGCTAAGCGTATGCGACTGCTTACCGCAATTTGATTATTATTTTCGCAAGCCTTATACCAACTACTCATTACCCTTAGCCTCCATTTCCTTAATCTTATCTCTTACCACTGCCGCCTGTTCGTAATTTTCTTCGGCTACAAGGCGGCTTAATTCTTGCCTTAAATCCTTTATTGTTTTGGTCTTGGGTGTAACCATTAAAGGCGCACTGTTCGGCACCTTACCCACGTGCTTTGTGCTACCGTGAACACGCTTTAAATATGGTAAAAGTTCGTCATAAAAGGTATTGTAGCATTCACTGCAACCAACCTTGCCGCTTTTGGCAATATCCGAAAAGGAAGCCCCGCAAATTGAACATTTTTTGCTTTCGGCAATAGTTTCGTGTCTTGAAATATCGCCAAACATTGAAGCCAACATACCTGTTAGACTGTTAGTTGTAAAGCCCTCTGCAGCGGCACATTCGGCACAAAGGTTATACTCTTTTTTAACGCCGTTTACAACCGATTTTATATGTGTTGTTGCCTGATTTTTAAGACATTTTTCGCAAAGCATATTTTTTCTCCTATATAAGTGTTAAAAGCATTTGTTTTAAAAGTGAAGCGCGTAGGGTATCCCTCAATATAGGCGGCACAGATTGCATTACCGTGTTTGAAACGGCCGCATACATTAAATCGGCCTGTTTTTTATCCAAAAGGTCGGCTTGTAGACAGTTTTCAATAACAATGCGTGTTGTTAAAGCGTCAATACTATCGCCTATTGAGTTTATTATATGCATCAGCGCCGAGGTGCTTTGAAGCATTACCCTTTTTATGCGAATATATCCCCCGCCGCCGCGTCGGCTTTCAATAATATAGCCGTGCTCGGGTGTAAAGCGCGAGGATAAAACATAGTTTATCTGGCTCGGTGCACAGCCCATAAGATTTGCAAATTCGTTTCGCTGAATTTCGGCGGTGTTTACCTCCGATTCGTTTAACATTTTTATAATTTCCTTTGTTATTAAATCACTAAGCCGCATATCAAAGCTCCTTTTTTGACCTTCTCTGACTTTAATTATACACAAAAGTCAGGAAAAGTCAAATACTTTTTTCAGTAACACATAAAATTTTTTTACATAGTATGTGTTGAAGACAAAAAAGGAGGTCTTTCTAATGTGTAATAATAATGGTTGTACTTGGATTATCATCTTAATCCTTATCCTCTTCTGCTGCGGCGGTTGGGGCGCCGGTAACGGTTGCGGCAACAACTGCGGTTGCGAAAACAACTGCAATCCCTGCTGCTAATTCATAAAAAATGGAGCTCCGAAATATCGGGGCTCTATTTTTATGCCTTTTTATGTTTAAATCATTGCTTTTTTGTGAAAATAATAGTATATTTAGATTATAAACACAAAGGAGGCTATTATGAAACTAAATTATAAGCGCGTAGTTCTCGTAGGTATGGCATTTTTCCTTATTACTGCCTTTTGGCAAGCCTACGATTCAATTATCCCCCTAATTCTCACAAACCACTTTGGTCTGCCACACTCAATTTCAGGCACGGTTATGTCGTTTGACAATATTTTAGCCGTATTTATGCTTCCAATTTTCGGTGCTTTGTCCGATAAGGTAAATACCCGCTTTGGTAAGCGTACACCATTTATATTCTTTGGCACTATTGTGGCTGTTATATCTTTTATTGCTCTTTCTTTAATTGATAACGTTCAGTTAGCGCGCGTTATTGCGGCGGATATTCCCAACCTCGCCACCACAAGCGAAGCCGCGGCGATACAAAAGCTCACTTTAGATTTAACCCTTAAAAATCCGTTACCCTTAGTTGGCTTTATCGCTACACTTTTGGTAACCCTTATTGCCATGGCAACCTTCCGCTCACCTGCGGTTGCCTTAATGCCTGACGTAACCGTAAAGCCTTTGCGCTCAAAAGCAAATGCAATTATCAACCTAACCGGTACTGCCGGCGGTATAATAGTGTTGGCATTAGGTATTGTTTTTGCAACTTCTGAACATACTTATATGCAATACACCGGTTATTTTATAGCTGTAGTTGCGATAATGCTTGTTGGATTTATTATTTTCTTACTAACTGTTAAAGAAAATAAATGGGCCAACGAAATGGAAGAGCAATCAAAACTTTTAGAACCCGAAACGGAAGAAAGCAAAAACGAAGGCGGAAAATTATCAAAAGGTGAATTCCGTTCGCTTATGCTTATTTTGGCTTCGGTAGCTTTATGGTATATCGGCTATAACTCAATTACAAGTAAATACTCGGTTTATGCCGCAAACATACTAGGTTTCGACTTTAACCTAACCCTCATTATCGCCCAAGCGGCAGCTATTGTAACCTATATTCCCGTTGGTATTATTTCTTCAAAAATCGGTAGAAAAAAATCCATTCTTGCGGGTGTAATTATCCTTGCCGCCGCATTCTTTATGGGTATTTTTGTAACCCCTAAAACCTCCCAATTTATAATGTACCCCATTTTTGCACTTGCAGGTATCGGTTGGGCTACAATTAACGTAAACTCCTTCCCCATGGCTGTTGAGCTTGCAAAATCGGGTAACGTTGGTAAATACACAGGTTATTATTACACCGCATCAATGGCGGCACAAACCGTGGCGCCCATACTTTCGGGTATTCTTTATGATATTTTTGGTATGCGTATTACCTTCTTTGCTTTTGGTGCTGCCTTTGTTGCATTCTCGTTTATTACTATGCTTTTTGTGCGCCACGGCGACAATAAAATTGAAGACACTAAGAGCGCTCTCGAAATGTTGGATGTTGACTGATTATGATATTTTTATATATTCTTTTGGCAATTATTTTATTATTCTTAATCTACCTTTTTGTCTTAATTCCGCTTCGCAAAAAAAGACCTTTTGATAAAAAATTCCTTTGCAGTTATGCTCACCGCGGTCTTTATGGTAACGGCGTTCCCGAAAACTCGCTTGAAGCCTTCG
>JAFVTJ010000111.1 GCA_017503305.1 Clostridia bacterium | reverse complement strand
CTAACACCTTCAATAACGGCTATTTTGCCCTCGGTTTTAATTTTTGCGCCAAGTCTATTTAGCTCATCAACGTATCTAAAGCGATTTTCAAAAATGTTTTCCACAAAAACCGAAGTACCCTCCGCTAAGGCAAGCATTGCCACAACAAGCGGACCCGCATCGGTTGGAAAACCGGGATAAACAAGACTTCTAATAGTAGGAACTCGGCAAAGCCGTTTTTGTGCGCTAACGGTAATGCTTTTGCCCGATGCCGTAATATCACACCCTGCTTCTCTAAAGATCGAAAGCATTGAAACCATATGCGAAGGCATAAGGTTTTCCAAGGTGATTTTGCCGCCTGTAACTGCTGCGCAAGCAACAAAGGTTGCAGCAACTATGCGGTCGGGGATTATTGTGTGAACTGTGCCGCAAAGTTTTTCAACACCGGTTATATGTATCGTGTCCGACCCGCAGCCGCATATTTTTGCACCTGCACTGTTGAGAAAATCGCCCAAATCGCTGATTTCGGGTTCGCGCGCGGCGTTATGTATAACCGTTTCTCCCCTTGCCTTAACAGCGGCAAGCATAACGTTTTCGGTAGCGCCGACACTGGGAAATGATAAATGTATTTCGGCACCACTCAAGCCGTTTTGAGCTTCACAGTACAAAAAGCCATGCTCTTCCTTAATGGTAACGCCCATTTTTTTAAGGGCTTGCAAATGTAAATCGATTGGTCTTGGTCCAAGCTCACATCCACCGGGACTACTTATAACCGCTTTGCCCATTTTTCCTAAAATAGCGCCTAAAAACATAACCGATGAACGCATTTCGCGCATTAAATCATCAGGTATTTCATACGAGTTTGCAGTAGTAGAATTAACAATCACCACATTGTTTTCAAGCTTATAGCTGCAACCCAAATACTCAAGTATTTTTAAAGAAGCGTCGACATCAGAAATATTTGGACAATTTTTTATTATGCATTCGCCATCGCACAATAAAGTGCCTGCCAAAACGGGTAAAACGCTATTTTTAGCGCCCTGTACCGAAACCTTACCCGCAAGCTTTTTATTACCATTTACCAAAATTTGTGCCATTTTTACACCCCGCACGACAATATGAATTACATTTCATACTATGCGGGAAGGCAAAAATTGTCACGCGCCTTTATACAACTGCATTACAATCTCATAAATTCTTTGATTAGAATCGGTAATTGCGGTTTCAAGCGCCGCTTTGGACATTGATTCAAGCTTATCCTTATCAGTAATCAAAGCCTCGACTGTCGTAATTAAACTGTCGCCTGTTAAATCCTTTTCTTCGATTATTTCTGCGGCGCCTGCTTTTTTAAGGGTTAACGCATTGTGATATTGATGATTTTCAGCAACGTAAGGGGACGGTATAAGCACTGCAGGCTTACCGCAAGCCTGTAATTCGCCCAAGGTAATAGCACCTGCTCTGCAAATTACCAAATCAGCTGCAGCCATGCAAACGTCCATATCATCAATATATTCGCGAATTTTAATATTTTTAGAAAGTTCAATATCGCCAAGGGATTCAAGCATTGGCTCGTAACCAATTTTACCTGTAGCGTGTATGTGATAAAACTTATCGGTTTGATTATGCCATTTAATTAAATCGGCAACCGCTTCATTAACACGCTTTGCACCCAACGAGCCACCAAAAGAAAGAATTACAGGCTTATCATCAAAGCCTAATTTTTCGCGTGCTTTCTTGCGGTCAACTGTTAAAAGTTCATTTCTAATGGGGTTGCCTGTAATTATCGGTTCTTTGTTAAGCTTTAAATACTTTTGTGCTTCGGGCATTGCAAGCATTACTCTGTCTGCTTTTGGGGCTACCATTTTTGTAGTAACACCCGGGAAAGCATTTTGCTCGTGAATAGCAGTTTTAATACCTAACTGCTGTGCTGCGCGAATTACAGGGCCGCTAACGTAGCCGCCCGTACCGACAACAACGTCAGGCTTAACCTTTTTTAAGATTTTTTTAGCATTGATAATAGAAGTTGCCGCCAATTTTACTGCCGAGATATTATGAATAATTGCCTTAGGGCTTAAGCTTCTTCTAAAGCCTGCAACCTTTATTGTATAAAAATCATAACCCTTTTGAGGCACTAAGGTTGCCTCTAGCTTTTCGGCTGTGCCGATATAACTGATTTCAGCTTCGGGATGGCGGGATTTTATATAGTCCGCAACAGCTAATGCAGGGTTAATATGACCCGCGGTGCCGCCGCCTGCAAATAAAATTTTCATAACTTTCCCCTTCTACGTTTTTTCAAGATTTGCACTTCGCGAAACCGAGAGGACGACTCCCATTTCGGCAAGTAAAATAACCAGTGACGTGCCACCGTAGCTAAAAAACGGCAGACTGATACCGGTATTGGGTATTGTATTTGTTACAACCCAAATATTAAGCATAGCCTGTAAGCCAACCTGACAAGTAAGACCCACAGCCAAAAGTGAACCAAATTTATCGGGTGAGCGCATTGCAATATAAAACCCGCGCCACACCAAAAGACAAAACAAAATAATAATTATTACCGCGCCGATAAGACCCAACTCTTCACAAACAATTGAGAAAATAAAATCGTTATGCGGTTCGGGTACCCAAAGGTACTTTTGACGAGAATTGCCTATTCCCCTGCCGAGTATACCACCCGAGCCTATTGCTAAAAGTGATTGAATTGTTTGAAAGCCCTCTTTAGTAGGTGCTAGCCACGGGTCAAGCCAGTATTTAATTCGGTCAGATGCATAGCCGATAGCACCTGTAAAAATCAGAGCCAACGCCAAGCCAATACCGCCGCCAATACCGCCAAAAATATAGCGTTTGGGAAGTCCGCCGACAATAAGCAGAATGATACCTAAAGCGAAAACAAGTATCGTTGCTGAAAGGTGTGGCTCAAATACGATAAGTGCACAGGTTAATCCCAAAAGGAAAACCAAAAATGCAATAAACTTAAAATCACGGATTTGCTTTTGATTAGCCGAAATTAAGCCTGCAAAAAGCAAAACAATCGCAAATTTTGCAAATTCAGATGGTTGGAAATTTATTGGTCCTATAACCAACCAACGCTTAACGTCCATTCCGCTTATCATAGGCGGCATAATTAGCAAAACGCCAAGAATAAGCAAAACGGCAATAAAAATTACCCACGCCCATTTTTTTAGGCGGCGGTAATCAACACAAGAAACAATAAGCATAACAATCACGCCAAACACGGCAAAGCCGGCTTGACGCGAAATAAACTTATAACTGTTTCCATAATATTCATAGGAATACGCATAGCTTGCCGAAAAAAGCATAACCAAGCCAATGGTTTGAAGAACTAAAACCAAGGCGAAAAAGGTAATATCAAATTTTCCACGCTGTATGGCATTTTTTTGCTTAATTCTATTAGCCATGCGTTCTCCTCCAAATTATTTATTAAATATTAGTGGTAAAAGCGCAATTAATGAACCCACGAGTGTTACTAAGGAGAAAATTAAAACAATTTTATCCTCGTTCCATCCACACATTTCAAAATGGTGGTGAAGCGGCGCCAGTTTAAATATACGCTTTTTAGTTTTTTTGTAATATGCAACCTGAATAATATCAGAAAGTGCTTCTAAAAGGTAAATAATGCCTGAAAAAATTAAAATTATAGGTCGACCGCAGCCAAAGGCCAATGCCACAACTAAGCCGCCTAAAAACATTGAACCGGTATCGCCCATAAACACCTTTGCGGGGTGGCTATTCCAACAAATAAAGCCAACGCAAGCACCTGCTAGTGCAGCACTTAACACGTTATTTGACACGAGACCAAGACTGCCCGAAGCCAACATAAAGGTGCAAGCAACAACCATTGTAACCGATGAAGCAAGTCCGTCAATACCGTCGGTAAGGTTTACTGCGTTTGTAAAGCCGTAAATAAAGCAAACGGCAATAGGCCAGAATAACAAGCCAAATCCGCGAGTAATATCAATATCGCCAATAAAGGGAATGTTTGTGGTTTTCATTCCTGCAAGGCTTAAGCATAAAAGATATGCCACTGCAACAAGTAGCTGTGCAAAAGTTTTTTGGCGTGATGTAAGCCCTAAATTGCGCTTTTTAACAACCTTAATAAAATCGTCAACAAAGCCGATAGCCGCCATACAAAGCGCCATACCGATACCCGCAATAAAATGCGTTGACCTAATTGGAAGACGCAAATCGTTTTGTAAACTGTTGTTTGCAAAAAGCGAGATTATAAAAGTGATAATAATTGCAGCAATAAAGCCCAAAATCATCATAATACCGCCCATTGTGGGTGTTCCCTGCTTGGACTTATGCCAATTTGGACCTTCTTCTAAAATAGTTTGCCCGAATTTTAGTTTTCTTAAATATGGTATTACAAAATACCCCGAAAATAATGTAACCGCAAAAGCAATAATCGCAGCAATAATAACGCTTAAATCTTTCATTTTTCTACCTTCTTTTGCATTAAATTAGTCAAGGTTCTGCAAAGCGGAAAGAACTATTTCACGCTCGTTAAAGGGGAATTTTTCTTTACCTATTATTTGATAGGTTTCATGCCCCTTACCTGCCAATACTATTATATCATCTTTTTGCGCAATTGAAAGAGCAAATTTTATAGCTTTAGCCCTATCTTCAATAATTTTTCCGTTAAAAAGTGCATTTGGCACACCTTTAAGAATATCGTTAATGATTTCTTGCGGGTTTTCGGTGCGCGGATTATCACTTGTAACTATAACAAAATCGGCATAAATAGAAGCAATTTCTCCCATAAGAGCGCGTTTGCTCTTATCGCGATCTCCACCGCAGCCAAAAAGCAAAATCAAGCGGTTTTTCGCACACTTTTTATAGGTTTTAAGTATATTTTTTAAACCGTCAGGTGTATGAGCATAATCTATTATAACCGTGAAATCCTTATTGGTTTCAACAACCTCTGCTCTACCCTTAACACCTTTAAAGCTTGCCAAGGCCGCAACAATAATATCGGCCGAAATACCCAATTGCAAAGCGCACGCTACAGCACACAACGAATTATAAACAGTAAAGTTGCCGCCAACATTAACAGCAATACGCACGAGAGCATCGGTTAAAAGATTATAATTAACACGTGTTGCCAAGCAATTTATTCCCATTGCCATATAATCGGAATTATTTTCAATAGAATAGCTAAAAGTTTTGCAGTCGGTCTCGTTTAAAAGCCTTACGCCATATTTATCATCGGCATTTAAAACAGCAACCTTGCAGTTTTCAAATAGCTTTTTCTTGGCAAGAAAATATTCTTCCATATCACCATGGTAATCAAGGTGGTCTTGAGTAAGGTTTGTAAACATAGCACATTCAAATTCCACGCCCAAAACGTGGCCTTGTGCTAATGCGTGGGAGGAAACCTCCATAACAACGTATTCGCAGCCCTCTTTTACCATTTCACTAAACAAGCCGTGCAAATAGTAAGCGTTAGGAGTTGTATTTATAGAAGGAATTTCCCTATCGCCACAAAGGTTTTTAATTGTGCCTATAAGACCTACTTTTTTACCTGCAGCTTCCAAAATTGCTTTAAGCATATAGGTAACGGTTGTTTTGCCGTTTGTACCCGTTACGCCCAAAATTTTAAGCTTTTTAGCGGGGTTACCATACCAATTTGCACTCATTTCAGCAAATGTGGCCGCAGTATTTTCGGTAAGAATAAGGTTTTCAAGGTTGCTTTTGTTTGATGAAATAATAACACTTGCGCCATTTTGACTCGCGTTTAAATCATACTCGGCATTACCTTGTGTATTGACAAAAGCAAAGCCCTTTCTCACTTTTCTTGAATCGTTTGTAATTCCTGTAATTTCTAATTCAGCTAACTCTTTTTCACATCTTAAAAGTTGCTCTAATTTCATTGCTAGCCTCCGATAAACTATCCGTCTACTGTGGATTCATCTCTAAAGTAGACAGTAACAACCGTTCCGGCATCAACCTCTTTGCCTTTCTTAATGCTTTGGCTGTATGCCTTAAGTCCACCGGTTGTAATATTGCCCGAAAATTCTATATTAACGCCTGCCGCAGCAGCAGCTTTGTTAGCTTCGGTAGCGGTTAAACCGCTGAAATCAGGTACTGTAACCTTTTTCTCGGCATCCTTTTCAGTATAGATAATAACAGTACCGCCATTTACCACCTTACTGCCGCCTTCAGGTAATTGACGCACTACCTTTTCGCCCGAACCAATAACCTTATACTCAAGCTTTTTAGCAGTAATTTTGCCCTTTGCTTCGTCAACTGTTTCGCCAACAACGCTTGGCACTTCAATTGACATTTTCTTAAGTTCTTCTTCAGAATAGCTCGGTTCGTAACCCAAGTAAGGCAAAACGTCAGCCATAATTTTAGCATTAACAGGTGCGGAAATTACACCACCGTAATAATTATCGCCCTTAGGTTCGTCCAGCATAACAAATACTGCTATTTCGGGGTCATCAATAGGTGCTAAGGTAATGCAAGAGCCGATATACAAGTACGTATCGCCCGTTGCCTGAATTTTCGACACCTTTTGTGATGTACCTGTTTTAGCACCGATATCGTAACCTGGCACCAAAGAGTTTTTAGCACCGTTTTTAGCAACAAAGGCTAAAAGCGAACGGATTTTTGCCGAAGTTGTTTCCGAAATAACTTGGCGCTTATAGGTTGTGGGTGTGGTTTGTAAAATATTGTTTTCTTGGTCGAGCTTTTTAGCAACCAAGTGCGGTTTAACAAGATAACCGCCGTTAACCGCTGCTGATACTGCCGCAAGCAGTTGCACCGGTGTTACGTTAAAGGTTTGACCAAAGGAGCTGGAAGCCAATTCTACAGGGCCCATATTTTCTTGCAAGTGGTATGTAGAACGTGATTCGCCCGGTAGGTCAATACCTGTTTTTTCGGTAAAGCCAAAGGCTTTAAAATACTTTGAAAATGTGGAAACACCCGCCAATTGACCAATTGTAATAAAAGCGGGGTTACAAGAGTTTGAAATTGCGTTTTTAAGGTCCTGTGTGCCGTGGCCACCGTGCTTCCAACAGCCGTAGCTTTGACCTGCAATCGTTGTTCTACCGTTACAATAAAAGCTTTTAGTATCGGTTAAAAGATTTTCTTCAATCGCAATAGCGGCGGTAATAATCTTAAATACCGAGCCGGGCTCGTAGCTATCCGAAACGGCTTTATTTCTCCACTGGCGGTTGAGTAATTCGCTCTTTAATTTATCTTTTTCGTCATCCTTAGCCTCTTCAAGCTTCTTTTGGTCTTCCTTTGAAAGTACAAAAGGCTCGTTAGGGTTGTAATCACCTTTGACCGCCATTGCCAAGATTTCGCCCGTGTTAACATTCATAACAACTGCGGCGCCACGCTCGGCAATTTTGTTTTCTTTAATAGCGGCTTCAAGATATTTTTCGGCGGTGTATTGGATATAAGAATCCATAGTAAGCACAAGGGTTGTTCCCTTTATTGCTTCTTCAACCTTTTCATAGGTAAAGCGCATATCGGTACCTGCTGCGTTTTTAGCCGCCACAACACGACCTGCAATACCGGTTAATTCGTTATCATAATAGCTTTCAATACCCGCAAGGCCCTGCTCATCAGAGCCTACAAAGCCAAGTACCACCGAAGCTAATGTGTCATTTGGGTAATAACGCTTGGTGGTTTCATCAATTCCTATATATTTTGTGATTTCAAGGTCTTTATTAGCCGAAATAAATTCGCGTACCTTATCTGCAGTTTGTTTGTCGATTTTCTTTTTAACAATAACATAGTAAGAATTTTTATCTGTGTCGGCATAAACAGTATCATATTCTACCTCCAAAATTTGCGAAAGATTTTCGGCAATTAATTTTCTAATTTTTTCGCGTTGTTCGTCATTTTTAATTTTTTTAATGGCGTTCGGTGTGATATAAACCGTCCACGCGGTAGAGCTTGTTGCCAATATTTGCATATTGCGGTCGTAAATATCGCCGCGCGGCGCGGTTATAAGGCTATCATAAAGCTGCTGATTAGAAGCTTCGTTTTGATATTTTTCACCGTTTATAACCATTATATTAACAAGGCTTGAAGTAGAAACGATGGATAGACATAAAATCACAATAACCATTATTAAAACCATTCTTGAACGCATTATTTTACCGGGCTTTGTCATGATTTTATCCCTCCATTTCAATAAAAAATTTTGCTTTTTATACCCGAATACGAGAGTCAAGCTTTTGACTCTCGTACCCTAATTATTATATTATTTTTGTTTGTGCTTTTATTACTTATTTGTTAGAATAACGCCCTCGGCATTTTTGGCAATATCAGAGTCATTAACGCGAATATATCTAACGTCGTCCTTGCTTGCCTTTTTCATACCAAGCTGTGTTGCTTCTAATTCAAGATTTATATAAGAAATTCTTCTTTGAAATTCAACCTCTAAGGCTGTTTGTTCGCTATCGAGTTCAGACACGGCTGCCTTGACGTCGTTGATTTCGTTGTTAATTTCGTTAATTTTAATTCTCATTGCAATGTTTGCACAAAAGCCTGCTAAAACAAAGGCAATGCAAGCAACAATTGCAACCGCAGGAGAAAGGGTTTTAGCCGCCGCGCGTCTTTTTTTGCTTTGCTTGCGTTCCTTTTGCGGCATAACAACAATATTATCGCGGTTATACTTTCTTTGCTCTTTAGGCATAAACATTTCGAAATCGTAAGCGAGGCTATCGTTGTAATACTTAAGGTTATTCACGCACGTTTTCTCCTTTCGGGTTTAGTTTTTTATTATTACCCTCAGCTTTGCGCTTCGGCTGCGGGGATTTTGGTTTAATTCCTCTTGTGAGGGTTCAATGGGTTTTCGTGTAAGCAGGCGGCCTCTTGGGGTTTTTCCGCACACACATACAGGAAAATCGGGTGGACAGGTACAGCCTGTACAATATTCCTTAAAGCGTTGTTTAACCATTCTATCCTCTAACGAGTGGAAGGTTATTATCGCTAAAACGCCGTCCTTGTTAAGTGAATCAAATGCCTTATCAAGCGCGTTGTTTAGGTGGTCGAGCTCGCCGTTAACCGCAATTCTTATTGCTTGAAAGCATTTTCTTGCGGGGTGACCGTCACGTCTTGCTGCCGCAGGAACGGCATTGGCAATAATTTCGGCCAACTGACTTGTTGTGGTTATTCTTTGAAGCTTTCGCTCTTTAACTATTTTAGCCGCAATTTTGCGGGAATATTTTTCTTCGCCAAAGCGGAAGAAGATATCACTAAGCTCGTTTTCGGCAAAATCGTTTACAAGGTCCTCAGCGGAAATACCGCTTTGACTCATTCTCATATCAAGGTTTGCATCCTTATGATAGGAAAAACCTCTTTCAGCGGTGTCCAACTGATAGGAAGAAACACCTAAATCTAAGAGTATGCCATCAACACCGGGAATGTTTAATTCCTTTAAAACGGTGTCCATTCGACTGTAGTTGCTTTGTACAACCCTTGCAGGCAATCCGTTTAATCTTTCTGTTGCAACCTTTACGGCATCGGGGTCTCTGTCAAGGCAGATAAGTTGTCCACCTGTAAGGCGTTTTGCAATCTCTCGCGCGTGCCCCGCACCACCTACGGTGCCATCAAGATAAATACCATTTGGATTTATATTTAGTGATTCTATGGTTTCGTTAAGCAAAACCGAAATGTGTTTAAATTCCATAATTAAAAATCAAGCTCTGCCATAATTTCGGCAATAGATTCGGGTGTGCTGTTTTTGGTTTCTTCTGCCCAAAGTGCAGTGTTCCAAATTTCAACCTTATTATTAACGCCAAGAATATCGGCCTTTTCTTCTAAAAGGGCGTATTCACGTAAATTTGAAGGTACGAGTATTCTACCCTGTGCGTCAAAACCAACTGTAAAAGCATTTGCAAACAAGAAACGCTTTACAACGCTTGATTTTGTGTTAGGAAGACTATCAATCTTTTCAACAAACTTGTCCCACTCAGGAAGCGAATAAACACAAAGACAACGCTTGCCCGAAATATCTTGAGAAATTATAAATTCCTCGCCTAATTCTTCGCGGAACTTCGAAGGGATGAAAACCCTGCCCTTTTTATCAATATTATGTTGAAAATTACCCAAAAACACGATTTTCACCTCTTTTTTACACCACTTTGATGCACTTTGATGGTTTTTAACTCCACTTTGCACCACTACAATGCTATTATAATGGGTATTTTTCAAAAAATCAATAGTTTTTTGCAAATTTTTTCGTATTTTCGTAATTTTTTTAAACACAATTAAAAAATGGGCCAAAAATAATAAAAAACCCAACCTTTTTAAGCAAAAAGTTGGGTTAAAATCATCTATTTTTTAGCATTTTTTATCAATTAACAATAAAAAAGCCCCTGCTTAGCAGGAGCCTTTTCACGTTATTTTATTATACCTTTTTTAACGGTGTATTTTTTGCCGTTAATGGTAACCTTACCGGAGTAGCTTGTTTTAGCATAACCATCATTTACATAGTACTTCTTGCCGTTGTACTTAATAATTGTCTTGCTCTTAGTCCATTTACCAGATTTTATTGCATAGTACTTACCGCTCTTCTTGTAAAGGGTTGTAGTCTTGCTCCACTTGCCACTCTTAATGTAGTACGAAGTGCTGCCAATCTTAACGACATTTGTTGTTTTACTCCACTTACCACTCTTGATATAGTAGTATGTGCTGCCTTCTTTATAAAGCTCGGTAGTCTTAGACCATTTGCCACCCTTAATGAGATAGTAGGTGCCGTCAATTTTCTTTCTTCCTTTAGCAGTAGAATCCCACTTACCACCATTTATGTAGAACTTTTTACCTTTATAATCTACAAGACTGGTTGTAGTGGTCCATTTGCCGCTTTTAATATAAAACCATTTACCGTTGTATTTAACAAGCTCAGTAATAGTGGTATCCCATTCGCCATTTTTAATATAGAACCACTTGCCCAAGTATTTTACAAGGGCGGTCTCGTCTGATTTCACACCATCATAATAATAATACCATTTACCGTTTTCCTTTTTAAGCTGAGCACCTGTAATTTTATATTCAAGGCGAACGGTACCTTCATATCCGTCTTTAAATTGAATCTCAACAACGTATTCACCAACGTCTATGCAGCTTTCGGGATAGATTACGTTATATTGGGTTTTATCAATTGCCTTGTTGTTACTATCGTAAACCGTTACCGAGGGCTTAAATGCCTTGTTATCAAACACTTTGCTTGTGCTCGAAAGCTTAACCGTTTCTATGCGCGGTATAACCTCTTTTTTAATTTGTGTGTTGCAAGATTTACAATAGGTGGTTTTAATACCGTCGGCTTCGGTAGTGGCCTTAACATAGCGCACCGCCTCCTTATGAGCCGAGCCGCAATCGCCTATACTCAAGGTGTAATAACCATCATTATCATAGACCTTTACGTAATAATCGCCCGCATCCAAAATAATGGTTTTATTACTTGAAGCATAAGGATCTAAAGACAATAGTTGTTTATCAATTGCCGAATACAAAACAAATCTCTTGCTGTTGCCACTTTCATTAACTGCAACCATTCTTATGTTGCAGTCATAGGGAAGTGTGAATTTATACCAGTCGATATCATCATCGGAAGTAAGGTGCTGTGTAACAGATTCGTTAAGCGAAATTTCGGCTGCTTCTTGCTTTACATCCCCCGCGCTATCTTCAGTATAAGCAACTTTAACATTATAGTTACCCGTACCCGAATAAGTTGCATATAACTTAAAGTAATATTCGGTATTGGGCTCAAGTTTAATATTTAAGTTTAAATTATTGCCGGTATAACCAGTAGCATAATCAATTTGATTACCGTTAGCATCGTAAAGGTACAAGCGCCCGTCGTTGCTGATTCCAAGGTTTTCCATATGAATGTTATAAAATGCGAGAATATCAGCCGTAGTGAATTTATAAAAATCGACATCTCCTACACCGGTTATAGATTCAGAGAAATCTTGATTCAATTCGATTTCCTTAGCGTTTTCAAGTTCATCTGGGCATATATCCGCCTTAGGAAATACGGTTACGGTATAATTACCCGTACCGGAATAAGCAGCATAAATCTTAAAGAAATATTCGGCATTGGGTTCTAATTTAGTATCTACGTTCAAATCATTACCGGTATAACCCGTTACGTAATCAATCTGATTTCCCTGAGCGTCGTAAATGTATAAACGAGCATCATTACTAATACCAAGATTATCAAGGTTAAAATAATAGTATGCGTCATATTCAGCAGTTGTAAATTTATAAAAGTCAACATCACCCACGCCACCAACGCTTTCACTTATAGTGGTGTTTAATTCGATTTCCCCCGCATTTTCCTGTTCGTTTGCGAAGGGGTCGGGTATGTCGGTAATAGTAAAGCTATAATTACCAAAGCCAGACATAGCGGCATAAACCTTGAAATAATATTCGGTATTAGGTTCTAATTTTGTATCTAATTCTAAATTAGAACCCGTATAAACCGATTGACGATCTAACTCATTGCCATCCTTATCATAAACCGCCAAGCGCAAATCGTTTGTAATGCCGAGATTATCAATATTAAAATAATAGTAAGCATCATAATCCTTGGTGGTGAATTTAAACCAATCCACGTCGTACGATGCATCTAAAGCAGTAGTAACCTTTGTGTCGGTATTTACATTATAGGAATTTTCTTGTACGTCGCCTACGGCATCAAGGGTTTGCGTAATATCAAGCTGATAACCGCCTATACCCGAATTTAGATAAATACACAAATAATATTTTGTATTGGGCTTTAGTTTTAATAACTTTTTAGATATATCGGAACTATATGCCGAAATATTGAAGGTATCTCTAAGCGGAACCTGCCCTGCGCCTTCAACATACTCATACAAATACATTTTCATAGTGGAAGAACCACTTATGTTTTCAATGCTGAATTCATAAAATGAATCAGTATTGTCGGTTGTAAAATAAAACCAATCCTTATCGCCTTCGGCATCGATAGAAGAAATAAGTTGTCCTACCGAAGCAGTTTCGGCTGCGGCATTCCAAGTGTTACCCGCAATGTCCTCAAAGGCTTCAACCTTCATTTTATAATAACCGTCAGCACTGGTGGTTATTTTAATGTAATAGGTTTG
>JAFVTJ010000110.1 GCA_017503305.1 Clostridia bacterium | reverse complement strand
ATGGTAAACTTTTAAGAAAAAACACCCTCGCAAAATACGGCTATTACTGGTATTATTTCCGCAAAGGTATTTCATCCACCAAAGATAAACATACCGCCATTGTTAAATACAAAAATAAGTGGTTTTATATTGAAGATAATCAATGGCGCAAAGGTTTTACGTCTCTTGTAAAGATTGACAACGAATGGTACTACATTAAAAATGGTAAATGGGATGACGAAGATGCAATAGCATCCTATAAGGGTAAATATTTTTATGTTAAAAGCGGTAAGGTAGACCTTTCCTTCTGTGGCAAGGTTAATATCTATGGCGTTACCCTTAATGTTAAATATGGCAAATTGAAACCCTAAACAACAGAAAAAAGCCCACCGAAAATTCGGTGGGCTTTTATTTTTTCGTTTTAGTACACACATTATCGGCGCCTTGACGGTCTTTCCGTCATTGACAATGTGAGTACTAAAATCAAGAGAAATTATTTCAACTCGATAATTGCCATTTCAGCAGCGTCGCCACGGCGGGGAGCAGTCTTAACGATTCTGCAATAACCACCATTAACTTCCATGTACTTAGGAGCAATGTCGCTAAATAATTTGCGAACAACGTCTTCCTTAGTAATGAAGGCTAAAGCCTGACGTCTATTGTGAAGTGTATCTTCTTTAGCGAGTGTAATATATTTCTCAGCCATTGATCTGACTTCCTTAGCGCGAGTTACGGTAGTTTCGATCTTGCCGTTTTCAAGCAAGAAGGTTACCATTGCGCGAAGCATAGCCATTCTGTGATCGCTGGTTCTTCCAAGTTTACGAGTACCTGGCATTTCAATTCACTCCTTAGCCAAAGCATTTAAACTTGAATCAGATTTTGAAACAAGTATTTTATGCTGTGACGTTGTTAAAATACTCGCAAATCCGACAGGATTTGCTGTGTTTTATGCCTCGCACACCAAAAAATCCTTTATTTACAAAATTCTACGACCTTAAAGGCGTGATTTTTTGAGCGGATTTTGGTGAAGCGAAGTTCATAAGGCAAAGCCTATGAACGACAATGAGCCGAAAGCAGCCTAAAAACCACCCTTTAAGGCTGGTTCAAGCTTAAATGCTTTGGCTATTGTTTATTCGTCTTCCTTCTTAAGTGTAAAGCCAAATGAATCTAATTTAGCAATAACTTCTTCCAAGGATTTGCGGCCTAAGTTCCTTACCTTCATCATTTCCTCTTCGGTCTTGTTGATAAGGTCTTCAACCGTGTTGATACCTGCACGCTTAAGACAGTTAAAGCTACGTACAGATAAATCAAGTTCATCGATAGTTAAATCAAGAACCTTTTCTTTTTCGTTGTCGCTCTTTACAGCCATAATGCTCTTAGTTTCGCTAATGCCTTCAGCTAAGTCAAGGAACAATTCAAGATGTTCCATAAGTACCTTTGCAGACATTGAAACTGCTTCGTCAGCTCTAAGCGAGCCGTCGGTCCAAACTTCTAATGTAAGCTTGCCCTTGTCGGTAACGTTACCTACGCGGGTGTTATCTACAAAAAAGTTTGCTTTAAGCACGGGTGTATAAATAGAGTCAACAGGAATCATATCGATTACGTTTTGTTGAGCCTTGTTAGCTTCAGCCGAAACGTAACCTCTGCCTCTGTCAAGAGTCATTTCCATATTGAGCTTGGCACCTTCGCCAAGAGTTGCAATATGCATATCGGGATTGAGAATTTCAACCTCGGAATCAGCCTTAATTAAAGCACCGGTTACCACGCAGGGACCTTCTGCTTCAATGTAAATTTTCTTAGCGGTATCAGCATGAAGCTTTGCTATAAGACCCTTAATGTTAAGGATGATTTCAGTAACGTCTTCCTTAACGCCGGGAATTGTAGAAAATTCATGCACAACGCCGTCGATTTTAACGCCTGTTACTGCAACACCGGGGAGAATGGAAAGAAGAACTCTTCTCATGCTGTTGCCAAGTGTTGTAGCGTAACCGCGTTCTAACGGTTCCATTACGAATTTACCGTATTTACCATCGGCTGTAATTTCGACAGTGTCAATCCTGGGCTTTTCAATTTCTATCATTTAAAAGCTCCGTTTCTCCGTACAGTAATTTTTAAGTTCACAGCGCTCAGTACGGAGAGCACTGCGAGAATTCTAATTATTATTTTGAATAGAATTCAACGATAAGTTGTTCTTCAACAGGTGCATCGATTTGATCTCTTTCAGGAAGAGCTACAACCTTTGCACTTAAATCATCGCGATTTACGTCGATCCATTGGGGAACAGGTCTTGCGCTGTTTGCTTCAACAACAGCCTTAATCTTTTCGCTGCCGCGGCTCTTTTCGCAAACTGTTACAACGTCACCAGCTTTGAGAAGGTAAGAAGCGATATCAACGCGACTTCCGTTAACTTCAAAGTGACCGTGACCAACGAGTTGTCTTGCTTCTGCACGAGAAGATGCAAAACCTACTCTGTAAACCACGTTATCAAGACGGCTTTCAAGAATCTTTAAAAGGTTATCACCTGTGATACCTTGCTTTCTTTCAGCAATCTCAAAATAATGATGGAATTGATTTTCCTGAACGCCATAGAAACGTCTTGCGGTTTGCTTTGCGCGAAGCTGCAAGCCGTATTCAGATGACTTCTTTCTACCTTGTCCGTGTTGACCGGGAGCATAAGCTCTGATACCAACAGAACATTTATCAGAATAGCAGCGTTCGCCCTTTAAGAATAATTTCTTACCTTCACGGCGGCAAAGTCTGCAAACTGCACCGGTATATCTTGCCATCTATTACACCTCCATAATATTTTGCAGTAAAACTGCACTTGTAATTTTGATTAAACGCGTCTTCTCTTGGGAGGACGGCAACCATTGTGCGGAATTGGAGTAACGTCTTTAATCATTGTTACTTCAAGACCTGCTGTCTGCAATGCGCGGATAGCAGCTTCACGTCCAGCACCGGGACCCTTAACAAAAACTTCAACGGTTTTAAGACCATGCTCCATAGCAGCCTTTGCTGCAGTTTCAGCAGCTGATTGTGCTGCGAAAGGAGTAGACTTTCTAGAACCGCGGAAACCTAACTCACCGGCGGAAGCCCATGAAAGAGCGTTACCTTGTGTATCGGTGAGGGTTACGATAGTATTGTTGAAGGTAGATTGGATATGAGCGGCACCACGTTCAATATTTTTCTTTTCGCGACGACGACGTGTTGCAGTCGCCTTTTTAGCAGTAGCCATTATTTCTTCCTCCTACTTATTTCTTCTTGTTAGCAACGGTCTTTGCGGGACCCTTACGTGTACGAGCGTTAGTTTTGGAACGTTGGCCTCTTACGGGCAAGTTCTTGCGATGACGCAAACCACGATAGCTACCAATTTCGATAAGTCTTTTGATATCAAATGCGATAGCACGACGACGGTCACCTTCAACCTGAAGGTTGTGGTCGATATATTCACGCAACTTTGAGATATCATCTTCAGTTAAGTCCTTACATCTTACATCGGGATCGATATCAAGGTCAGCAAGGATTTTTTTAGATGTAGTAAGACCAATACCAAATATATAAGTGAGGCCTATTTCAACTCTCTTATTATTAGGAAGGTCAACACCAGCAATACGTGCCATTTATCAAAGCACCTCCATTTTTTTCTTGTCGGCGAAAAATTTAAGCAAATCTTTCAGCGTAAAATTAACCCTGACGTTGTTTATGCTTGGGGTTTTCGCAAATTACCATAATCTTGCCTTTGCGCTTAATAATTTTGCATTTTTCGCAAATCTTTTTAACAGAAGGTCTGACTTTCATTTGGATTATACCTCCTTCAAATTT
>JAFVTJ010000109.1 GCA_017503305.1 Clostridia bacterium | reverse complement strand
GATGATGCACTTAATAACTTTGTTGAAATGAGAACTCTTGAAGGTGAACGCCTTTTAAACGATGTGCTTTCAAGAACTGCACTTATTTTAGAAAAGGTTGAATTTATTGAAAAACGTTCTCCCGAAACTGTTACCGCTTACAAAACCCGCATTGAACAAAAGATTAAAGAGCTTTTGGGCGACACCACTATTGATGAACAACGTATCTTAACCGAGGTTGCAATATTTGCAGATAAGGTTGCCGTTGCCGAAGAAACTGTTAGACTTCGCAGTCACATAAAGCAGTTTGAAAGCTTAATGTCCGCTAATGATGCCGTTGGTAGAAAGCTTGACTTTATAGTACAGGAAATGAACCGCGAAGCCAACACAATCGGCTCAAAGGCACAGGATATTGAAATTGCACACACCGTGGTTGATATTAAGTCTGAAATTGAAAAAATCAGAGAACAAATTCAAAATATGGAGTAGACTATGAAGCTAGTAAATATTGGTTCGGGCAATATGGTTTCTGCCGAAAGAATTGTAGCAATTTTAACTCCCGATTCGGCTCCGATTAAGCGAATTATTAGTGATGCTAAGGAGCAAGGGATTTTGGTTGATGCTACCGTTGGCCGAAAGACAAAAACTGTAATTATAACTGATAGTCATCACGTTATTCTATGCTATTTGCCATATGAAAAATTAGCAAGTCGTGTGAGCGATATTGCCGTTAATTTCGAGGAGGACAAGGATGAATAAGGGTAAAATTTTTGTAATTTCGGGTCCTTCGGGATCGGGTAAGGATACCTTGATGGCGGAAATATTTAAAAAACGCCCCGATATTAAGTTTTCGATTTCTTCAATTACAAGACCTATGCGTGCTGGCGAGGTTGAAGGTCAAAAATACAACTTTATTTCACGCGAAAAGTTTGAAGAGATGTTAGAAAAAGATATGTTCTTAGAGCATAACGAATTTGTTGGCAACTATTACGGAACGCCAAAGCAACCCGTTTTGGATGCTGCTGATAATGGTTTTAATATTCTTATTGAGGTAGACGTTAACGGTGCTGACCAAATTAGAGCTAAATTGCCGCAGGCATTAAGTATTTTTATTATGCCGCCTTCGGTAGAGGTTTTAATGCAAAGACTTAGCGGTCGCGGTACAGAAACCGAGGATATTATAGCCAAAAGAATGGAAAGTGCTTTGTCTGAAATGTCGCGCTCCAAGGAATATGATTACACAGTTATTAACGACGATATTCAAACCGCCGTTGACGAAATTATAGCAATAATTGATAAACAATAATTTTAAATTTAGAGGTGCTTAAAATGTTAAATCCCAATATTGGTAAATTGATTAAAAATTATGAAAACAGATATCGCCTGGTGCTCGATGTCGCTAACACCGCGAGAGATATTTCTAAAAAGATTGAAGAAAGCGGCGAAATTTCTACCTGTAAGCCTGTTAGCGTTGCAATTGATACTTTAGCAAATAAAACCGAAGAATAATCTGATTTTGGGGGAATTTAAATGAAAGGAACTGTTGCAAAAATTGCTTTGCAGGGCGCAACCGCCGCCTTTGACAAGTTATACAGTTATCATATTCCCTCAAATTATAATTTGCAGGTTGGCTGCCGTGTAGTTTTGCCTTTTGGCAAGGGCAACGTTAAAAAGCAGGGTATGATATTTGCACTTGAAAATGCAGAAATTGACGGCTTAAAACCAATACTTTCTGCTATTGATACTAACCCTGTTTTGAATTTAGAAAGTATTAAACTGTGCGAATATTTACACGAAACCACACTTTGTACTTATTATGATGCAGTTAATATTATGCTGCCTTCGGGTATTACTCACCGTCTGGTAAATTACTATTCGGCTAATCTTGATTTTTTGGCACTTTCTTTGTTGAGCGATGAAGAAAACCTTGTTTATGAATTTTTGAAGCAAAAAGGCGAAACTGCCGAAGCTCAAATTATTTCAAACCTTTTAGTTGGCAAAGAATTGCTTAAAGTCTTGTGCGAAAAAGAAGCAATTATTAAGAATAGTGATGCCAAGCAAAAAATAGGCGATGCTACTCAAAAATGGGTGCGCTTAGCAGAAGATTTTCCGTCCTTAAAGCTAACCTCGCGACAAAAGGAAATTGTCGATTTGCTGACCGATATTGAAACGGCAAGCATTAAAGAAATTCGCTATTTCACGGGTGTTTCGCTTTCGGTTATACAAAACCTAATTGAAAAAGGTGTTTTAATCCAGTATGAAAAGCAGGTTTTCAGAACTCCTTATCGCGCTAACGATTCATTAGATAATGCGCCAATTGAATTAACCGAAGAACAAAACGCTGCTTTTTGCGGTCTTATTTCGGATTATGAAAGACAAGAAGCCGCGGTTTCGCTTTTGTACGGTGTTACGGGCTCGGGTAAAACAAAGGTTTATTTAAAGCTTGTTGACCGCGCAGTTGCCGATAATAAGGGTGTAATCGTTATGGTGCCCGAAATTGCCCTGACTCCGCAAGTTATAAATATTTTTGTTCGCCGTTACGGCAATAAAATTGCGGTCTTTCACAGTGCTATGTCTCAAGGGCAGAGAATGGACGAATGGAAGCGCATTAAAAACGGCGATGCCTTGATTGCCATCGGCACACGCAGTGCGGTTTTTGCTCCCTTTGAAAACCTTGGACTAATTATTATCGACGAAGAGCAGGAGCACACCTATAAATCGGAAAAAACACCGCGCTTTCATGCAAGGGAAGTTGCAAAGTTCCGTGTAGTTCAACATAACGCACTTTTGTGTTTAGCTTCGGCAACACCATCGATTGAAAGCTATACAAAGGCCTTAAACGGTGTTTACTCACTTTATACGATAAAAAATCGTTACGGCAATGCCATTTTGCCCCAAGTTTCTACCGTTGATATAAAGGCCGAAATTTTAAACGGCAATTCATCTACAATAAGCACAGCACTTTATGAAGAATTAAAGACAGTGCTTGATAATAAAAAACAGGCAATAATTTTGCTTAACCGCAGAGGTCATAACACATACGTTTCGTGCCCTTCTTGCGGATACGTTGCAACCTGTCCAAACTGTAGCATTTCAATGACCTATCATTCGGCTAATAAACGCCTTATGTGTCATTATTGCGGTCATTCGGTTCCGGTTAGCAACAAGTGCCCCGAATGTGAGGGCGAACATCTTAAGTTTTTGGGCGTTGGTACCCAGAGGGCGGTTGAAGAGCTAAACGCTCTGTTCCCAAATGCCCGTATTTTGCGTTTGGATGCCGATAGCACTATGACAAGGGATTCTTATTCGACATATCTTAATGCCTTTGCTAACGGCGAATATGATATTTTAATAGGCACACAAATGGTTGCCAAAGGACTTGACTTTCCAAACGTTACTTTGGTTGGTGTTTTAAGTGCTGATACTGCACTCTACAGTGAAGATTTTCGCAGTTTTGAAAAGACCTTTTCCTTGCTTACACAGGTTGTTGGTCGCGCGGGCAGGGGAGAATCTCAAGGCAAAGCAATAATTCAAACTGTAAACCCTAATAATAGCATTATTGAACTTGCAAAAAAGCAGGATTATGACGGCTTTTATAAAAACGAAATTGCTACACGAAAGCTTTTAACATATCCGCCTTTTTGTGATTTGGCTGTTTTAAGTGTTCAATCGGCTTTTAGAAATGAAGCTGAAGACGCTATAAATGAAATTTTTTCTAATATTCGTAAAAAACTTGAAAATGAGTATAACGACGTGAAGGTTATTATTTTAGGCCCTGCACCTGCGAGTGTAGTAAAGCTTCATAACCGTTACCGTTATCGAATGATTATTAAATGTAAAAATAATAAAAGATTTAGAGCAATGCTAAAGGAAGCTACTAATATTAAGCTTGTAAAAGACCTTAGCTTTAGCGTTGATTTTAACCCTGAAACCATTATTTAGGAGGCATTTTATGGCTATAAGAAATATTGTTACCTTAGGTGACGATGTTTTACGTAAAGTATGTCGCACACAGCTTACCTTTGATGAGCGTTTGTGGACTGTGCTTGATGATATGAAGGATACAATGTACAAAGCCGAAGGTGTTGGTCTTGCCGCACCGCAGATTGGCATTTTAAGAAGATATTGCGTTATTGATATTGGCGAAGGCATTGTTGAACTTATAAATCCCGTTATTATTGAAACCGAAGGCGAGCAAACCGATATGGAAGGTTGCTTGTCGCTTCCCGGTAAGTCGGCCGAAGTGACCCGCCCCTTTAAAGTTACCGTTCGCGCTCAAAATAGATTTGGCGAAAATATTATTGTTACCGGCGAAGAGCTTATGGCCCGTGCCTTGTGCCACGAAATTGACCATCTTGACGGTGTTTTGTATATAGATAAAGCTAACAAAGGAAAATAGTATGAAAATAGTATTTATGGGCACACCCGATTATGCTGAAAAAACTCTTGAAGCATTAATCGCAAGTGAGCACGAAATTGCTGCGGTTTTTTGCCAACCCGATAAGCCTGTGGGTAGAAAGCAAATTTTAACCCCACCGCCCGTTAAGGTATTGGCTGCGGAGAATAATATACCCGTATATCAACCAAACTCGGTTAGAACCCCCGAAGCTTTGGAGATTTTAAAGCAAATCAACCCCGATGTTATTGTGGTTGTAGCTTATGGCAAAATTTTACCTAAAGAAATTTTAGATTTACCCAAATACGGCTGTGTTAACGGTCACGCTTCACTTTTGCCTAAGTACCGCGGTGCTTC
>JAFVTJ010000108.1 GCA_017503305.1 Clostridia bacterium | reverse complement strand
CCGAATCTAAAACGCCAATCTTTTGTGGCTTGATTTTTTTAAGCTTTATATTTTCTGCAGGGTTTTCGGGCACCCTACCTGTTTGCTTTAAAAAATTAAAAAACGCGCGTAAGGAAGCAATTATACGCACTTTTGTGGCTTCCGATTTTTCAAGACCTTGTAAGTATTTTTCAATGTGTTTAACGTTTATTTTAGAATAATCTGCTATGGTGCAAAATTCAAGAAACTGCTTTACGTCGCGAACGTATGCTTCAACCGTGTTGGAAGAAGCTTTTTTACTTTCAAAAAGATATGCTTTGAAAGTTAGCAAAGTTTCCATTAAATTGCACCTCCTTAAATTTAAACTAATGAAAAATTTTTTATAAGTCCTACTGCTATTAAAGCCTCTAAAACTGAAGCTACCAAGATTAACACCGTAAAAAATGAAAACCTTATACAATATCCTTTAAACTCGAGTGAAAGATTTTGCGCCATAGCTCTATTTAACGTAAGGCTTGAAAGCTTTAACGAAAAATCAACTGCTTCACGCGAGAAAAACGCCGCAATTATTAAAAATGCAAGGGTTGATGGGATTAAGATTACAGCATTAAATGCAATACCGCGAAGACCGTATTGCGAATATAAAAAGGCCGCTACCCCACCCTGCAAAAAGCCCTTTAAAAGCATTGCCGCCGGGATTGTTATAACTCCAAAAAAGGAAGTTCCCAACAAAAACAATAAAAACAATTGTGATAACGCTTCTAAAAAACAGGTAATAAATACACGCCAAAAGGAAGCTTCACTTCGCCTTGAAATAAACTCCCCCAGATAATCATTAAAATAACTTTTCCAAAAATCAGTACTATCAAACCGAAAAGTACCTAAAATTATACCTAAGCCTAAAAAGAATAATATAATAAGCAAAATATAATTTTTTTGCAAAAATTCAGTTAAAGCAAAGCTTTTAAGGCTTAGCACTCTACCCTTTCGCATAATATCACTCACCTTCAAGAAATATTATGCAACCAATGGACAAGATATGCTAACCAACATTTTGTGCCGGCAAAATGAGTCAAATACCAAATGCGGTGAATTGTTGGTGTTATGTAAACCATACTAAAATGGCGCAAAAAATCAACTACCTTAAGACAAAGGCGTTGATTCATCCCATAAAGCCGTTATTAACTTCTACAATAATATTTATACTATAAAAAACGAATTATGTCAACTAAAAAATTGTTCTTGTAATTTAAAAATTACTATGCTATAATGATTTAGCTAACAAGGTGAAAGGAAGTTTAAAATGTCTATTGGATTTAGAAAAAGCCTTTTTGGGTTTAATTGTGACGACGTTATCGACTACGTTGAAAAAACCCACAAAAAATTCAAAATTAAAACTGACGAATTAACCCAAAGAACTGAAGAATTAAACACACAGCTTAATCTTTCCAAAGAAGCCTATAACAATTTATTGATTGAAAAGAACGAGATTAGCAAAAAGCTTGAAGCATTTACAGGCAAGGTTGAAGAAATTGAACGCTTGTCCGAAAATATTGGTAAACTTTATTTAGTTTCCCAATCTAATGCGCAGGCAGTTATGGCAAGCGCAGAAGAAAGCTCTGCTCTCGCTAATCTTGAGGTTGAAAAGAATCTTTCCGCCATAGACGAAGCCCACGCTTCCCTGCAAGCACTTCGCGAAAACATTACCAAAACTTCGGATAATTTTATTGCCGAGGTTGAAAGTATGTTGGCTTCGCTTGATTTAACCCGTCAACAAATTGAACTTAACACTCAAAAATCA
Organism: Clostridia bacterium; assembly: GCA_017503305.1. The sequence continues at coordinate 2,996 of JAFVTJ010000108.1, read as the reverse complement.
AATGATGCGCTTGAAGATTTTCAAGCAGTTTATGAAAGCATTATAAATGAATAAAAAATTTTCCGATAGAATCATCTATCGGAATTTTTTATATGTATTTTGGCTCGGTATTGCGATTCACACCCAAACTCCGCCAATAAAAGCACACAAAAGCATTATAAAAAGGCGTAAAAGAGTGTGCATACCAATAGCACTGCTATTTACTAAAAGTGCAGCAAGGGTAATTAACATAAAAGCCGAAAACCCCACAGCAAAGCCAATTAGTATCCCTTTTCTTTTAAGCTTTAACCCTGCAACAAAAGCTGCGGCAAAGCATCCCACCGCCACCGAAATTGTTGCAAATAGAGGTGAATATTCATAACCACCCTCTAAAAAATAGATAACTGCCGCAAAAACAAAGACCATTGCGGTGCTTATCAAAAGAAACACCAAAAATATTTTAATAATTAGCTTTAAATCCAGCTTTTTATCATCAGACATAAAAATTCCCTCCCGAGTAATTCTATTCGGGAGGGACAAAATATATTACTATTTTACAGGTGTATCGTCATGAACGGTAAGGTTGGTTTGTAATGCCCAACGAGCAATAGTAATCTTGCTGTGGTCGCTTACAGACTCAATAACAATAGTATCTTCCTTTAAAGAAATTACTCTACCGTAGATACCGCCGATGGTTACGATTTCGTCACCAACTTGAAGATTTTCACGCATCTTCTTTTCTTCTTTTTGTTTTTTCTTCTGGGGACGAATCATAAAGAAGTAAATTGCGCCGAAAATAACCACGTACATAAGGATTAAACCAATGCCGCCAAATTTGCCGGGTGCTTTTTGAGCTGCTTGATCGGCAAGAGTTAAGAAAGCAAAATTCATTTTAATTTCCTCCAAAAATTTATCTTTTATTATTATACCCTAACTGAATAAAAAAAGCAAGTATCATATTCTTCTAGAGTAAATTTCTTCCTTTTCTTTTTTAAATTGTGCAAAAGTACCGTTATCGAGAGCATTTCTGATATCTTCCATAAGGTGATTGTAAAACCATAAGTTATGCATAACAAGCAGACGTTGGGAAAGCATTTCCTGACTTTTTAAAAGGTGGCGGATATATGCCCTACTGTACCTTTGGCAAACGGGACAACCACAGTTTTCATCAATGGGTCGCATATCATATTCGTACTTTTTATTGTTGATATTTATAATACCTTCACTTGTAAATAAGTGACCGTGGCGAGCATTACGGGAAGGCATTACACAGTCAAATAAATCAACACCGCGTTCAACCGCGTTAAGAATATTTGCCGGTGTGCCAACACCCATTAAATAACGGATTTTTTCTTTTGGCATAAAAGGTTCTACGTGTTCTATAACGTCGTACATAACCTCAGCAGGCTCGCCTACGGCAAGACCGCCTATTGCATATCCAGATAGGTCTAATTCGGCAATTTCCTTCATATGATTGATTCTTAAATCATTATAGGTGCAACCTTGGTTTATACCAAAAAGCATTTGCTCTTTATTGATTGTATTTTCAAGTGAATTTAGGCGGTTCATTTCATCCTTGCAGCGTTTGAGCCAACGGGTTGTGCGCTCGCACGACTGCTTTGAGTATGAATACTGCGCGGGATTTTCAACGCATTCATCAAAAGCCATTGCAATTGTAGAACCCAAGTTAGACTGAATACGCATACTTTCTTCGGGACCCATAAAAATGCGTTTGCCATCAACGTGAGAAGCAAAGGTAACGCCCTCTTCTTCAATTTTGCGAAGTGACGAAAGCGAAAATACCTGAAATCCACCGCTATCGGTTAAAATCGGACCATCCCAAGTTGAAAATTTGTGAAGACCACCACAATCTCTTACCACTTCGTCGCCGGGGCGAATATGCAAGTGATAAGTGTTAGAAAGCATAACCTGACAACCAAGGTCTTTAAGATCCTCGGCCGAAACGGCGCCCTTAATTGCGCCACAGGTTGCAACGTTCATGAAGGCCGGAGTTTGCACTGTGCCCCTATTAGTAACGAACTCGCCCCTACGGGCAGTTCCCTCTTGCTTTAATAATTTATACATAATTACTCCTGAGCATTTATAATTCTAAGAATATCGGCAGGGGTTTCGGCAACGTAATCAGCACCACATTCGTGAAATTCTTCCAAACTGCCAAAACCATATAAAACACCAATAGTAGCAAGTTTATTTGCCTTGCCACCGTCAATATCGTGATGGCGGTCGCCAATCATAACGGCCTTGGTAATATCATCTACCCGGCCGCGTTCAAGCGCAACCCTTATAATATCAGATTTGTAGTTAAGGCTACCGTCAAAGGTGGCACCCACTACACAGTCAAAATATTTAGCTAATCCAAAATGTTCTAGTATAATATTAGCGTATTTTTCAGGCTTAGAGGTCGCTAAAATCAACTTTTTGCCTTGTTCTTTCAAGGTGGCAAGCACTTCTTCTATGCCCTCATAAACCTCGTTTTCATAAATGCCTGTAACACCAAAAAATTCACGGTAGTAAACAATAGCTTGAAGTGCATCCTCATGCGACATACCGTAAAACTGTGTGAAAGAATCAATAAGCGGAGGACCGATAAAACAAAGAAGCTCTTTTCTATCGTTAACCTTTATACCAAATTTCTCAAGGGCGTACATAACGCCGTTGGTAATACCAATTTCGGGGTCGGTTAAAGTGCCGTCCAAATCAAATAAAATGTACTTAAACATAAATTTCTCCTAAACAATCATCATTGCATCGCCAAAACTAAAGAAACGATATCTTTCTTCCACCGCTTTTTTATAGGCGTTCATTGTATTATCATATCCTGCAAAGGCAGACACTAGCATTATAAGTGTGCTTTCGGGTAGGTGGAAATTGGTTATAAGGGCATCCATGCAGGAAAATTTGTAACCGGGATAAATAAAGATGCTTGTATCATCGCAGCATTCTTTAATTTCGCCATATTTTTGCATTGCGCTTTCAATAGTGCGACAGCTTGTAGT
>JAFVTJ010000107.1 GCA_017503305.1 Clostridia bacterium | reverse complement strand
GGGTAGGGGTATGCCGCATAATAACATAGCATTCTAAAAGTAATAAAAAGAGGACATTATTGTGAAAAAAGATCCTGATATAGAAAAAAAGTATGGTCCTAAAAGAAAAGGCATGCTTTTGATTTATGCCTCTTTACTTACCTTTTTGCTTGCTCTTTCGGTTACGGCAACCTACACCTGGTTTAGTTTGAGCCGAACACCGCAGGTTAGCGACCTTTCAATGTACGTTACTACCCACACCGGACTTGAAATTGCCCTTACCCCCGACAGTGAGGAGTGGGGCAGCAAGCTTTCCTACGTGGATATGGCGAGTGAGAGTTTTCCCTTAAGGCCTGTAACCTGGTCTGAAAAAGATCAAACCTTTTACACAGCGGGCTATGGTATAGATGGAAGACTTAACGGCAAATGGCACCCCCTTACAGACGAGCGTAACGCCAACCAAAACAACCGCGACGGTTATTACAGCCTTGGCACGCTTTATGCTCGCACCCACGAGGACGTAACAGTTTCGCTGAGTGTTCCCACTTCTTTGGACGAGGGGCTTAGCGGCTCGGGTACTTATCTTATTGGCACACCCGTGTGGGATGCCGAATCGCTTACCCACAAAAACGCGGGTCAGGGAGCCGAAAACGCTGTAAGAATGGGCATACAAATTACTATGCTCGATAGCAACAATAACCCAATTGAGCAAACAAAAAAGTTCTTTATTTACGAACCCAATTGCGATACCCACATAAACGGTACTAACGGTTATATTAATACCCCCAGCATTGACGGAAAGGATTCTCTTGTGCCGCAGGACAGGCTTATTTTACAAAGCCATTCCACCTGGCAGGAGGCCGACCCCGTCGAGAACGGTGTGCAGGTTTACACAATTGGCGATTTTCAATCCGATACCGAGCTTTTTTCACTAAAAGCCGGCGAAAAGGCAATGATAAAGTTATATCTTTGGCTGGAAGGTCAGGATGTGGACTGTACTAATCAAATTAAAGAGGCGCAAATCATTGCTAACGTTCAATTTAAGGCCGATTCGGAAGTTAATTCGGGTCTTGTGCCTATAGAATAGCGCCTTATTTTACTGCCAAACGGCAGTGGCAATTCTAACCTCAAAATTTAATCCGCCAAGCGGACGGAGGGAAATAATGAACAACACAGAATTAGAAAAAAACACCCCCGAAGCCTTATCTCAAGAAGAACAAACTACCGAAAAAAAGGCTAATCGCTCCAAAACGATTAACCGCGTTATCAATATTCTTTTGGTTGTGGTAATCGCTCTTGCGGCAGTTTGCACCTTCGTATCCTTTGTTTCAAGCTCGGGTAATGGCGTTCCTAATATTTTGGGCGTACAGCTTCTTTCAATTCAGACAGACTCTATGTACCCCGAACTTAAAGCGGGCGACCTCGCTATCGACGGTCCCGTTAAGGATGCTTCCAAGCTTCGCCCGGGTGAAATTATTACCTATTGGACCGTTATTGATGGCGAACGCGTGCTTAATACTCACCGTATTGTGAATATTTTTGACGGCGGCGACTATCTTATTTTCGAAACCAAGGGTGATAACAACACCAGTGTCGACCCGTTAACCGTACACGAATCGGAAATTATAGGTAAATATAAGTTCCATATCGGCGGTTTGGGTAAGGCTTTTGACTATTTGCAAACACCCACAGGCTTCTTCCTTGTAGTGCTTTTGCCTGTTTTACTTTTCTTTATTTTTAACCTTGTTCAGTTCTTCAGAGCTTTGTTTGAATATCAGGGCGTTAAAAACCGTATTAAGTTTGAACAAGAACGCGGCGTAACCGAAGAGCTTATTGCACAACAAATGCAAGAAACTGCTAAATTGGAAGCCGATCGTGCTAAAATTGAAGCCGAGCTTCGTGAAAAGCTTCGTGCCGAAATTCTTGAAAATATGGCAAAGGAAAATGCAGCTAAGGAAGAGAATGCTGCTCCTGACAATGCCGAAGAAAAGTAATTAACGCTTTAATTAAATTTTTCTCAGGTGTTTAAAGTATGGATAATTTTTTTAGATACTTTTTTCAGGACATAGGAAGGGTTTTTCGCGCTTTTATTGACGTGTTTGTTTCTATAGGTAATTTTTTCAATTACCTATTAAACTTTCCTATGAGAATGAAAATTATTGAAGAATATGCCGACTCCTTATCAACAATGGAGTGGGTTATGTTACTTATTGCCAATGTGGTCTTGTTAGTGGCTATTGTAGGCATATTTGTTGGTATTTTTAAGCTTTGCAAAAAGCTTTTCCGTTTTCGTATTTCGCCTAAAAAGTATGATGAGGTTGTAAAGCAGGTAAAATCGCTTCAGCGTGACCTTATCCGCGCAAATTACGAAAAAGACAAGCTTTTGGCTATGCGCCTTGCCGACCTTGGCGCAGGTGAAGGCTTGCCCCAGCTTATGCAAGGGGAAGAGGAGGCTGAAGAGCAAGGTGAAGAAAATACCTTGATTCAAACTAATCGTAATAATATTAACTCTCCGCCGGTTGACCCTTCAGAAAGCAGGTTCTTCCGTTTAACTTCTGTTGATAACTATTATAAAACAGAGTACATACCACCTGTATATGATTCGGAAATCACTTTGGCAGAGTTTTGCAAAAAGTTCCGCAATTTTGCGGCTTCAGAACTTAAACTATATTACGATCTTGAGTTAATACAGTTCTTTATTGCCTCTTTGGGTGCGGCAAGAATTGTTATTTTACAAGGTATTTCGGGTACAGGTAAAACAAGTTTGCCTTATGCCTTTGGTAAATTTGTAAGTAAAGATACAACTGTGGTTTCGGTTCAGCCTTCTTGGCGTGAACGTACCGAACTTTACGGTTACTATAACGAATTTACTAAAAAATACTCCGAAACCGAATTTTTGAACGCTATTTACGAATGTAACTATTTTAGAGATCCGCATATTGTTATTCTTGACGAAATGAATATTGCCCGTGTTGAATACTATTTTGCGGAAATGCTCTCTATTTTGGAAATGCCACTTCAAGAAGAGTGGAAAATTGACATCACAAGCGCTGTGTGGGATAACGACCCTTGCCTTATTGATGGCGGCAGCGTAAGTATTCCGAATAACGTATGGTTTGTTGGCACCATTAACAACGACGACTCTACCTTCGCCGTTGCTGATAAGGTTTACGACCGTGCTATTCCGATTGACTTGGATAGCCGTGCTGCTGCCTTTGATGGTGAACCTACCGATGCTGTGCACGTTTCTACCGACCGACTTAACGAATTATTTGCAGAAGCAAAAAGAATGTATCCCGTTTCGCAGGAAATTCTTGATAAGATTGACATAGTAAACGATTACGTAATTAAAACCTTCCGTTTAGCATTCGGTAACCGTATTATGAAACAAATCGGTGACTTCGTTCCTTGCTTTATTGCTTGCGGCGGCACCGAAATTCAGGCAGTCGACTTTATGATTGCAAAAAAAGTTTTAAGAAAGTTTGAATCTTTAAGTCTTGGTTTTATGAAGGATGACCTCACTAAGTTTAGCAACTTCCTTGATAAAACTTTTGGTAAAAACACTATGAAGATTTGTAAGGATTATATCGACCTTCTTAAGAAAACTAACTAACTTTAAAAGAAAGGAGTGCGGATTATGGCAGATTCTCAAAAGAAGACTACTTCTAAAAAGCAAGAAGCGGAAATGGCTGACGTTTTATTTAAAAAATACGTTAGAAGCACTATCCGCACTCTTGGAAGCACTGAATTTTATAATTCCTTTATGAATGCTATAGCGAATGCCCAAAATGAAATTCAGTTTTCTAATCGCAGAATGGAGAAAATTGTTGATACCGAATGGGTAGAGGCAGTTGAACAGGTATTATCTGCTTTTCAAAATATTATTGAAAATCCGCGTAACGTTATTCGCGAGGACGAACTTATTGTGAACGTTGCAAATGCCAGAAAAACAGGTAGTGACGTAGTGCGCCATTTAGCTACACATGCCGCTTTGGTGGAGGATTTTGAAGAGGAAACCGGTAACGTACGACCTAATAAGGTTATGCAAAAGTACCGCGAGGACTCTATTGGTCAGGTTTATGAAAACAGGGTTGTTTTTACAACCTTAGAAAATGCTTATCAATTTGTAAAAATACGTTATGATGCTCTTTTAGAAGCTATGAGTGACGAATTTGGCGCCAAGCTTAAGTTTAAAACTGATATGGAAAGCGCTACTGAAGCTGTACATATGGATATGTTTTTGCATATCCGCGATATCGACGGTGTTTTGGATACCGACGATAAAAACCGTGAAATTTTTAACCGAATTTCGCGTCTTTATAGAATTTTGTCTACCGATATGAATAGCCATTTTGCTAAGCATATGGCAAGGTATCCGCGCGTTAAGGGCTCGGTTACCAAGACTAACGTTTTAAAGAAGAACAAAAATTACCGTGCTATAACCGAATTGCTGGATTATTTGCGTGGATATGATAATATAGGCTACACTATAAAGGTTATTGAACAAAACCCGATAGTAGATGAGGCTTTTCAAGAAAATATTTTTAGGAATACAATGTTCCAATATTTGCTTTTAAAAGACCATCTTGAAAGGGATAAGGACAGGCGTTTGCCTGCTCCTGCAAAGGAGAAAAAACGCACTCTAAAGCCTAAGTTTATTAAAGAGATTATTGAAGAGCTTACCGAAGATTACGACTTGCCCGACGTGGAAATCCGCAAGGTCTTAATTGAAGAGCTTACAAAGGAACAGCTTCTTCGTGAGGAGGCCGCCGAAAGACGCCGCCTTGTTGAAGAAAGGGCTGCACAAAAGGCGGCTGAAAAAGCACGTATTAAGCAGTTGCAACAGGAAGAAAAAGCAAAACGTCGCCAAGAGAGAGAGGCCGAAAAGGAAAGACTACGTCTTGAAAAAGAAGCCGAAGAGCAACGTCTTTACAT
>JAFVTJ010000106.1 GCA_017503305.1 Clostridia bacterium | reverse complement strand
CGACTTTTTAAAGCTAATTACGGTAAATCTTTAAAAGAATATATCAACGACGTTAAAATAAGTCATATAAAGCAATTGCTGTTAACCAGCAATCTTTCACTAACCGATATTGCTTGCAGCACAGGCTTTGATGACTATAAATATTTTCTCAAATTTTTTAAATATCACGAAGGTGTTACGCCTACACAATTTTTAAAATCATATACAAAAACGCATATAAATAATAAATAGCTTAAATAAACCTATACAAAATATGCCTTAGCCCTTCTGCTTAAGCAAACCTTAAGTTAATTGTTGATTTTTTCTAACCAATATATTATAACTAAATTATAATATTGTGTAAGGGGGTCCTCTTTTGAATATAAACAGCCTGCTTGGCGGAGTTACTTGCTCTTGCGGAAAAACGCACACCTGCGATATTAAGTATGTATATATTGAAAATAACGCTACCGAAAGGCTAAAGGAAATATGCCGCGACGATTCCAATATTTTAATTGTTGCTGACCAAAACACCTTTAATGCCGCCGGCGAAAAGACCGTAGCCGCACTGCAAGATAAACATATTAAAAAGGTTATCTTTAGCGGTGACAAAATCCTAGTACCCAACGAAAACGCCATAGCCGAAGTTGCCAACAGCCTCGAAAACGCTGATTTAATAATCGGTATTGGCTCAGGTGTAATTCAAGATTTATGCAAATACGTTTCTTTTTACAATAAGGTCCCCTACCTGATTGTTGCTACCGCTCCCTCAATGGATGGCTATGCTTCAAACGGGGCTGCAATGATTACTGACGGGATGAAGGTGACCTATCCCGCGGGACTGCCCAAGGCAATTATAGCCGATACCCAAGTTTTAGCGAAGGCCCCAATTGATATGATTAAAGCGGGATACGGCGATATTATAGGTAAATTTTCGGCACTTAACGATTGGAAACTGAGCCACTGCATAAACGACGAATATTTTTGTAATTATATATATGATTTAACCTATCAACAAATTAAGAGAACCCTTGCTTTAGCCGATGGCATTCTTAAAAGAGATGAAGAAAGCGTTAAAACTTTAATGGAAGCCCTTGTAATTATCGGAATTTTGATGAGCTTTGCCGGTTCTTCCCGACCCGCTTCGGGCAGCGAGCATCATTTATCCCATTTCTTTGAAATAACGGGAATTATTACAAACTCCGACTATTTCCCTCACGGAATTGACGTTGCTTATTCAACTGTTGTGACAGCCGAAATCAGAGAAAAGCTACTCGCAAACAAATTCCCGTCAACCCTTTATCGCACAGATGATGCACAGTACCGCCAAAAAATGACCGAAATTTATGGCGATATAGCCGATGGATGCATAGCACTTCAAAACAAGGTTGGCAATTATACAAATAACCGAATGGCTGTATATTCTAAAAAAGAGGATGAAATCAGAAGTATTTTAAGTGAAATGCCCTCTGCAGACGAAATAAATCAAATGCTTTCATTAGTTGACCTTGATATGCAAGAGTTTTATGCCCTTTATGGCCAAGAGAAAATACAAAACGCCATATTTTATGCCAAGGATTTAAAGGATAGATATACCGTTCTTTGGCTTAATTATGATTTGTTTCAAGACGACAAAAATATATAGTGACTAACTAAAAACAGCGGAGTTTTTGCTCCGCTGTTTTTTATTATTCGCCCTTTATAGCCTTAATTAAAAACTTTGCAATATCGGTATTATCAACCGTTTTATCTTTAAAATATTCGGTTCCCTTGCCTACTGCAAAAACCCCAACGGGAGTTGCAGTATGACCGTCAACCGTGATTAAATCGGTTAAGCTTTCGCTTCCTGTTGGCAGCTTTACACCGCCTGTTTCGTGGTCGGATGTAATAACAAGCACCGTATCGGGATTATTGTACATAAACTTTAAAACAGCGGCTACTGTGCGGTCAAGGGTTACCACACTGTTTAGCTTGCCGTTAATATTATTGTTATGACCGAATTTATCGGTACCGGAGCTTTCAATCATAAGGAAAAAGCCGTTTTCGTTGTTAAGGCGCTTTAGGGCAACCTCGGCACATTGAGCAAGGTTGTATGAAGCAACGGGAGAATATCCCTCCAAAAAGCCGAAGAACGATTTTTCGCAGTTTTTATCAGAATCTAAAACCTCTTTAAAACGCTTAAAGTTCTTTGCTACAAGATATTCGTTATCAAAAATTTTGCGAGCTTCCTTTTCGAGCAAGGCCGAAGTGCCTATATAATCCTTGCACATAAGTACTTCGGGCTTGAATTCTACCATAGCGTTCGCAAGCTCTTTTCTGTTATCGCGGGAAATATTATGTACCGTAAATGCGGTAGGTGTTGCGCCCGAAAGGTCTTCATCAGTAATAATGCCAACCTTTTTACCTGCTTTGCGGGCAATTTCCGCCATGGTTTCAAGGTCGTTGCCGTTAACGTCCTTCGCGATACGGGTATTGTTGGTTTTAACCCCTGTTGAAAGAGCGGTAGCCGATGCCGCAGAATCGGTAATTTCTGCATCGGCAGAATGTGTGTCAGCAAGACCGCGGTTTTTAATTTGGTTTAAAACCAAGCCAAAATCATAAACCCCGTTTACGTTTTCTTCCGCAAGAGTAACATCGTTTATTCCCATACCGTCGCCAATAATCAAAATAACGTTTTTAGGCGTCTTAAAATCGGTGTTTACAATTTTTTGCACCTGTTTTTTGGTTATTGTGATTTCACCCTCGGTATACCAGCCTTCAGGCTCGGTAATACCGCAAGAAGTGAAGGTGAAGATAAGAATTATAGATAATAAAATCGCTAATAGCCTTTTCATAACAAAACCCCTTAAATTTTATACTTCAATTTTATTCTAAAAGACTAAAATTGTCAAGAATCGACAAACAGCGAAGGTTTTATTCCTTCGCTGTTGCTTTGCAATTTTTTATTTTATCATATCTATTCCGCTTTGAAGTGTATTAGAATCGATAGAGCCCTTAGCATGCGCCATTATATAGCCTTCGGAATCGATAAAAAAGGTGGCAGGTATTGAATATACCGCATAGGCGTCTGCTGCACTATACGTAGTATCAAAAAGCACAGGGAAAGAATAACCCCTATCTGCTATAAATTTTTGCACTTTTGATACGGTTTCGCTTCCCGTGGTTAGATTAACCATTAAAAACTGCACTTTGTCGCCCACTTCCAAATACTTTTGGTTAAAATCAGGCATCTCGCGTTGGCAGGGTCCGCACCAGCTCGCCCAAAAGTTTAGCACAATCGGTTTGCCAAAATAATCGGATAATTTTACCGCCTTACCGTTCGCATCGTAAACCGTAAAATCCGCCGCCTTTGGCTCGGTTCTTTGGGGCTTACTTTCAACACTTTCAGGTTGCGAGGGTGTTTCAACCTTTGAGGATTGTGTAGTCTCTTCCTTACTTTCGGCAGGCTTTGAAGAGCTTGTTGGGTTACTTTCGGCAGGCTTTGAAGAACTTGTTGGCTTACTTTCAGTTTCAGAAGACTGTGGCTTTGGTTTTTCTTTATCATTAGAAGTGGAGTCAGAAGAATTATTTTCACTCTTTTGGCTTTCATCCTTTTCTTCTTTTTTTTGAGAATCGCTTTGGGTGTTTTCATCCTTTTCCACATTTACGCTGTCCTCCTCAGTTAATTGAGGTGTGCTGCTTGTTGTAATAATAAGATTGCTCCCAAGACCCGTTTTCTCTTGATTTTTTGCCAATTTATTGTAAATTAGCGATGCTCCGCCAATTAAAACCACAAAGCAAAGAACTAATATTGCTAATTTTTTCTTTTTATCCATAAATTACTCCTTATCCGAGCAGTCCCAGTAGCTGCCCTAATGTTCCGGTTGCCATAAAAATGCCTAAAATCACTAACAGCAAGCCGCTTACAATGTTAATAACCTTATGATTTTTCTTTATCCAGTTAAATGCGCTCTTTAGGTAATCAATAAGCACCGCGCTTACCACAAAGGGTATGCCCAAACCCAAAGAATAAGCCAATAGCATTATGGTTCCCTCTAAAATGTGGCCTTGTTGAGAAGCAAGTGCCAATGCCGAGCCTAGAAACGCGCCCACGCAGGGTGTCCAACCAATTGAAAAAACCATTCCGAAAAGCAGTGCCGCAAAAAATCCCATATTATCGGTATTAACACTTTTACTGCCGCCACGGAATATATTAAGCTTAAACACACCAAGAAAATTAAGTCCAAAAAAGACTACAATCAAGCCGGATACAATATTTACAGCCGTTTGGTATTCCCTTAAAAAGCTGCCAACAGTACCTGCCAAGGCGCCCATTGCCATAAAAACCACGGTAAAACCGCTCACAAAGCCCAATGCACCCTTTAAGGTTTTTGCAGTTGTACGTTCGCCGCCGCCCGCAAAGTAGGATATGTATATAGGGAGCATAGGCAACAGGCAGGGTGATATAAAGGTTATAACTCCTTCTAAAAAAGCTATTAAGTATTGCATAATATTCTCCTTAAATTAATGTTGATAAATACTCTTCTGCCGAATGTACTGCCACCGCGCCGTCCGCCACGGCAGTTACCACCTGGCGAAGTGATTTTGTTCTTATATCGCCAACGGCGAAAACTCCGTCTATATTAGTTTTAGTGTTTTCCCCTGCAATTACATAGCCGCTCTCATCAAGCTCGATTTGACCTTGTAAAAGCTCGCTTGCGGGCTTTCTGCCGACGCTTACGAAAACACCGTCGAGGTCGATTTCACGAAAATCTCCCGTTTTAACGTTTTTAAGTTTTGCACCGCTTATTTTATCGTCATATAAAAGTTCGCTTACCACGCTGTCCCAGCAAAACTCAAGGTTTTCAGCTTTAAAAAGCGGTTCGTGGTAAATTTTTGTTGCCCTAAGACTATCACGGCGGTGAACAAGAAAGACCTTTTTCGCCACTCGGCTTAAAAGCAGGGCATCCACAGCGGCGGTATCGCCACCGCCAACAACAGCCACCGTTTTGCCACGGTAAAACATTCCGTCACAAGCGGCGCAGTAGCTAATGCCTTTGCCTATGAGCTCCTGCTCGCCTTTAACACCAAGCTCACGGGGGTTGGCACCCATTGCAAGTACCACGGTTTTTGCTAAAAAGGTTTCGTTCGCGGTTTTTACCACCTTGGGATTTTCTAAAAGATTAAGCTCCTTTACTTCGGCAAATTTGGTTTGCACGCCAAAGCGCTCGGCCTGATTTTTCATATTTTCGGCAAGGGTAAATCCGTCTATACCATCACTAAAACCGGGGTAGTTATCAATTTGATGGGTTAGCGCCATTTGCCCGCCTGCCGAAAGCTTTTCAACCACCAAGCAGTCAAGCCCTGACCTTGCGGCATATAACGCCGCCGTATAACCCGCAGGTCCGCCGCCTATTATAATCATATCATATATTTTATTGGCAATCATTTTTTTGCTCCTTATCTTTCTTTGAATATAATATATCCTAAAACTTTTACCTTTTCCGTGATAAAATCACATTCTTGAATTTTATTATAGCATAGTGTATAATAAATGTGTAGAACTTTGTCGTATTTGAAAGGGCGGTATTCATGAATTTTGAAAGCTATTTCCCTATTTGGAACAAATTAACCTAAGCCGAGCAGAAAAAAATTAAAAACAGCGTCTTTTTAAAATCGGTACCCAAGGGTACGATTATAGCAGGCGCCAATAAAGACTGTGTTGGGCTTTTTCTTATAAAAACGGGACAGCTTCGCGCCTATATTTTGTCTGACGAAGGGCGAGAAATTACAGTTTACCGCTTGTTCGAGCATGATATGAGCCTTTTTTCCGCTTCGTGTATGATGCGCTCCATCCAATTTCAAATAACTATTGAAACCGAAAAGGATAGCGAAATTTGGGTGATTCCCGTTGAAGTGTATCAAAGCATTATGTCCGAATCGGCGGCGGTGGCCAACTACACAAGCGAGATTATGGCAACCCGCTTTACCGACGTTATGTGGCTTATTGAACAAATTATGTGGAAAAGCCTCGATAAGCGACTTAGTGAATTTTTGGTGCAGGAATCGGCAATTGAAGAAAGTGAAACGCTAAAAATTACACACGAGGTTATCGCAAATCATTTGGGCTCTCACCGTGAGGTTATAACCCGAATGCTTAAATATTTTCAAAACGAAGGGTGGGTTTCGCTTTCACGCGGAGCAATCACCATTACCGATTTTAAGTCCTTGCAAAAACTTTATGATGAATAATATATAAACAAAAAGTCCGCACTCGAGCGGACTTTTTGTTTATAAAATTTGGAGAATTGATTCTTTAGGTCTTGCGCCCGTAACTTTATTTACTACTTCGCCATTTTCTATTACAAGCAAGGTTGGAATGCTCATAATGCCATATTTGCTTGCAAGTTCAATTTCTTCGTCTACGTTTACCTTACCTACCTTAATATCGGGACGCTCGTTTGCGATTTCATCCACAATAGGCGCTACCATACGGCAGGGCGCACACCAAGGTGCCCAAAAATCTAAAAGAACCTTTTTTTCGCTTTGTAAAACCTCTGCTTCAAAATTGTTTTTATTTATACTTAATGCTGACATTTTTATGTCCTCCTTTTTTCTTTGTATCCCTATTATACCACATTTTTTCACCTTTTCAGTGATTTTATCACATAAAAGGTTTTATGGTTAAAAAACCTTGTTTTCTCCGAAAATTATCGAAAAACAATAATTTATTTATTGACAAACGATAATTTTGATGTTATTATTATGGCAGAAAAAGGTATTGGAGGCATTTTTATGTGGAATTCAAAAAAATCTGTAACCCTTTCAATTATAGTGTGCTTTGCATTTTTATTTATTTTAACGGCGGCTATGTTTATAGGTCCCTACGGTATTAAAATGTGGCTTACACTTTACCGCGGCTTTTACCCTGACGGCAAAGCCTTGCACGATTTATTAAGCCTTTTTAAATGGTGCTTTTATCCCTGCTCGGTTTTCGCATATATTACTCTTTACAGCCTTATTAAATTGTTG
>JAFVTJ010000105.1 GCA_017503305.1 Clostridia bacterium | reverse complement strand
TGCGTTTTGGCCTATAAGCGCAATGGGAGCAGGCTGTTCGTTATCAAAACTGCCGGTGTAAGCGCCCTTTACGCAATAATCAACCTCTTCTTCGGTAAAATCATCAAGGAATCCTTTTAATATGTACTTTGCTCTACCTATATAATCAAGACCCGAAAGGGTTTTAAAATCTTCGGCAGTAAGCACTGGAAAATTTTCAGGCACGAAAAGACCGCCCTCTGCCGAAATGCCCTGTGATATTGCCTTAGCGGCAGTAACCTTTACAGACTTATCTCTTGTACTAATATAACCCATAACCTAAAGTCCTTTCAAAATATATACTATATTCTAGTACCATAAAGCGCATTTGTCAAACACTTTAAAAGGCATTTTCAATATAGTTTAGCCGATATCCCAAATTACCGTCTTCTTTATTGTAAACTGTAACCTCGGCAATATCAAATCTTGGTTGTTTTTCGGTTTCGGTTTTTGCAATATAATCGTTAGCGGTAAGTAATATTCTTTTTTGCTTAAAAGCATCTACCGCCTGTACACCCGAAACCATACTATTAGCCTTGCGGGTTTTAACCTCTACAAAAAGCAAAAACTCCTCATTTTCGGCAATTATATCAATTTCGCCATAGCGACAAAGGTAATTGCGCTTTATTATCGAAAAACCGCGCCTTCTCAAAAATTCAGCAACGCGTTTTTCACCCTCGCTACCGGTTTTGCCAATATTCATTATTTTTCACCTAAAATGTTTTTTAAAAAAGACATACGATGTATCTCACACGGACCATATTGCTTTATTAAATCGGTATGTAATTTTGTGCCGTAACCCTTGTGCTTTGAAAACTCGTAAAGCGGGTATTTTTGGTCGTATTCTAAAAGAAGCCTGTCCCTTGTAACCTTGGCAAGTATTGATGCCGCGGCAATAGACATACTCTTGGCATCGCCCTTAACAATCGTAGCACAGGGAACTTTAATATCCTTTGGCACGCGGTTGCCGTCAATTAGCGCGAAATCAACCGTTTTAAGCCCGTTTATAGCCCTGTTCATTGCAAAATATGTAGCATTTAAAATATTATGCTCTTCGATTTCCTCCACACTGCCAAAAGCAATATGATAATCCACCGCTTTTTCTAAAATAACGTCGAAAAGCGCTTCGCGTTTCTTTTCCGAAAGCTTTTTTGAATCGTTAAGACCCTCTATTTCGCAGCCTTCGGGTAAAATTACCGCCGCCGCGCAAACAGGCCCTGCAAGCGGACCTCGCCCCGCTTCGTCAACACCGCAAATATACTTAAAGCCGCTCGTTTTAGCGGCTTGTTCGTAGCTGTAATCAGGCATAATCCTCTACCCTTTCCAAAGAAATGTTACCAATTTTTTGGTTGCGGTACTCTTCAAGCAGCATATTTGCCGCTCTTTCGGTATCGGTTTCGCCCCCACGGATTACCATTCCGCGCTTTTTACCAATTTGGCATAGCAAATCGTAAGGTTCGAGTGTGAAATCAAGCTCACCAAAGCGGTTTTTAAGTAATTCGGGGTAGTTTTTGCCCAAAATTTCAATAAGTCTTACAGCCAATAGCTCGGTATCAAGGATATTATCCTTAACCGCTCCCGTAAAGGCAAGATGCTCGCCCACCGTTACGTCCTCAAACTTAGGCCACAAAACACCGGGGGTATCCAAGAGTTCTAGCTGTTTATCAATAGTAAACCATTGGTTACCGCGGGTAACACCGGGGCGGTTTTCAGCTTTTGCACGGGTTTTGCCCGCAATTTTATTTATAAAAGACGATTTACCCACGTTTGGTATGCCCACAACCATAACGCGCAAGGGTTTGCCAACCATACCCTTTTCGCGATAGGCTTCCAACTTATGAGCTAAAGCGGTTTTAACGGTATCCTTAAACTGATTTATACCCTTGCCGCTTTTACAGTCAATAGCAATAGCCTTAACACCGCTTTGGGCGTAAAAATCTATCCACGCCTTTGTGGCGCGGCTATCGGCCATATCGCACTTATTAAGCAAAATAATGTGCGGTTTATTTTCAATTATATCATTTAAATCAGGGTTGCGGCTGCTAACGGGAATACGCGCATCCACTACCTCGGCAACGGCGTCAATAAGCGGTAAAATTTCTTTAATTTTACGCTTGGTTTTAGCCATATGCCCCGGAAACCACTGAATATTTTGTTGGTTATTCATTTTTTACTTCCAATTTATTATTTATTAGTAAGGCTGCCCATCTTTTTAAAGGGTAAAACCCTAAACACTGCGCGACCTAAGATATAGCGCTCGTCAATCATACCGTTTTCGCCTATTGCGGAAGAACGGCTATCAAGCGAAACCCTGCGGTTGTCACCCAATACGAAAACGTGGCCTTCAGGCACGGTAACAGGAAACTCAACGTCACGCTTAACGGTGGTTGCGGTGCTTATGTAATCCTCTTTAAGCGCCACGCCGTCAACGTAGACAATGCCCTTATCAAAATCAATATCAACCGTTTGATTTTCGGTTGCGATAATACGCTTTATTATAGGGCCCTGGCCTTCCGCCTCAGCCGAGGTGGAATTTTCAATATTGCGGGATATTACCACAATGTCCCCATACTTAGGTGTGTAAGAAAAATTACTTATTACCACCATTTCGCCACCGCGCAAGGTGTTAAGCATAGAATCGCCCTCAATAGTGGCAACCCTAAAAAGAAAACCAAAAATAACAACAACTATAATTAAAGCCAGTGTTATTACGTCAAGCCATTCAAAAAGCTCCTTTCTTTTTGAAAAAGGCTCCTTTTGTTTTACTTCGTTATTGGCTTCTTCAAGGTCCAAATTAACCGTAAAGCCGCCGTCTTCGGGATAAAAATTATTACCATTTAGCATATTAAACCCAACTTTTAATTAAAAATTAGGGGGACAAGTTCTACCCTGTCCCCCTTTCTAAGATTAAATCTTTTCTTTAACCTTTGCAGCCTTACCAACTCTATCACGGAGATAGTAAAGTTTAGCTCTGCGAACTTGACCCTTGCGTACGAGCTCAACCTTAGCAACTGAAGGTGAATGTACAGGGAAAACACGTTCTACGCCAACACCGTAAGATACACGGCGAACTGTGAAGGTTTCAGCAATACCGCTGTTGTTTTTAGCAATTACAGTACCTTCGAAAACTTGGATTCTTTCCTTTTCGCCTTCCTTAATGCGTACGTGAACCTTAACTGTGCTACCGATTAAAATTTCGGGAACATCCTTTTTAAGTTGTTCGGCGGTTAATTCCTTAATTACGTCCATGGTTTTTCCTCCTTAATTTTTTACCAGATGTTCATACGCTCAAGGCTTAGAGGACCACCTGCTTCAATGTCGATTTTTCGGCAAGAAGACACCCGTAAAGGTTCGGGTGAAATCAAATGCTCATATATTCTACCATAACACCCCCAAAAAAGCAAGCATTATTTTTAATTTTTTAAAATTTGGGCAAAACAACTTAAAATGCATAAAGCTTTTCAAAAAAGCGCGAAAATTCTTAGTTATTTTTCACACCTATATAATACTTGAATTTTTTCAGTAAATAATGTATTATAGGTTTATATTTGTTTTTGGAGATGAATTTATGGCTAAAATTACCGCAAGCTCGCTTGCTTCTTTAATTGAAAAAAAATTATCACACAATTTCGGCGTAACACCCGAACAAGCTTCTGACGACCTTTTCTACAAGGCTAGTGTTTTAAGCTTGCTTGAAATTATGGATGAACGCCGCACAAACTTTAGAAAAGAATGTGCCGAAAAGGAAGCTAAGACTGTTTACTATCTTAGCATGGAATTCCTTATGGGTCGTTCCTTTAAAACCAACCTTTACAACCTTGACCTTACAAGCACAATGGAAAAGGCACTTAAGAAATTCAACGTAAATCTTGAAAAGCTTTACGAATGCGAACCTGATGCAGGTCTTGGTAACGGTGGTCTTGGCCGCCTTGCTGCTTGCTTCTTGGAAGCTCTTTCAAGCGGCAGCTACCCCGCAATGGGTTATTCAATCCGTTATGAGCTTGGTATTTTCCGTCAAAAGCTTGTTGAAGGTTGGCAAACCGAAATGCCGGACTTCTGGCTCCCCGGCGGCGGTATTTGGCTTGAAATGAAGCCCGGCTCTGCTGTGGACGTTTACTTCGACGGCGAAATTGATGAGCGTTGGGAAAACGGTCACCATCGTATCGAACACAAAAACTTTAATACCGTACGCGCATTACCTTACGACCTTTGCGTTGCTGGTAAGGACGGCAAAACCGTAAACGCTTTGCGCCTTTGGAGCGCCGAATGCCAAGATTTTGATATGTCCGCCTTTAACCAGGGTGACTATTTACGCGCAATTGAACAACGCGCAATGGCTGAAAATATTTCTAAAGTTCTTT
>JAFVTJ010000011.1 GCA_017503305.1 Clostridia bacterium | reverse complement strand
CCATTCATGTGCCTTTATCATAAAATCAGGCAGGGTTTTGGCAATGTAAAGTATGGTGTCTACAATGTCGGGAATTATTACCAATACCAAAAGCGCTATAATACCAAATGCTAAAAGGTAGGTTAATATTAAGCACAAGGGGCGGCGCATTTTGGTAACAAATTTGTGCTTCGAGCGGCCCATAAAGCCAAATACCTTGTTTTCAAGGCCGTTTAATAAAACGTTAAGCACAAAGGCAATACAAAGAGCGGCAATAACCGGTGTTACAAATGAAAATGCTTTTAAAGCAAATTTTAAAACGGCCGAAAAATTAAAAACCGCGCAAACAATTATTGCCGAAAAAAACACCAAAAGCAGTAGTTTTCTTATGTTTTTGTTATTTAGTTCCATCGTTTTCTCCTGTTTTGTTTATGGTGGTGGGGGCTTTAATATTGGCATTTGCCGAAGCATCAAAGCCTTCGGTACTTTCCTTCATAAATAAAATCTTAATTGTTAATATAAGCAGCTTAATATCTTGAATAATTGAATAGGTTTCAATATAAATTAAGTCCATATTAAGCTTGTCCTTGGGGCTTGTGTTGTATTTGCCGTAAAGCTGCGCGTAGCCTGTAATACCGCCCTTTACCTTGTGGCGAAGCTCAAATTCGGGGTAGGCTTCGGAATATTCGTAAACGTTTTCAATACGTTCGGGTCGGGGGCCCACAAGCGACATATCGCCCTTTAAAACGTTAATAAGCTGCGGCAATTCATCCACACGGCAAGCACGGATAATGCGGCCCACCTTGGTTATGCGGTCGTCGCCAACCTCAGCCTTTTTTGCGCCGTCCTTATCGGCATCGGTTATCATAGAGCGGAATTTTAACACGTTAAAAATCTTGCCGTCCTTGGTAACGCGGTTTTGTTTAAAGAAGATTGGGCCGCCGTCGTCCAATTTTATAGCAAGGGCGGTGATAAGCATAAAGGGGCTGGTAATAATCAACGCAACTGAAGAAACAAGCAAGTCCATTGCACGTTTAAGAATGCGCTGTTCCATTGTAAGACCGCGGTTGCGGCTCATAATAACGGGGGTATCGCCAATTTGAATTTCGTAGCTGTGGTTGATTATAATGTCGGTAATGGCGGGGAGCATATAAATACGTTTTTCCTTAGCGTAGCAAAAGGCATAAATTTGCTTTTCAACGTTTTTATCAATATCGCAAATTATTACGCCGTCGTAAGGAGCAATAATCTTTTTAATTTCACTAATCGAGGTGGAGTTTGCATTCACACCGCGGATGATTTTAAATCTTTCGGGCAAATGGCTCATACGGTTAATAAGCTTAAAGCCTGTGGCGTCGTCGCCAAAAACGGCAACCAACTGCCTTGCAGGGTAAAGCTTAAAATAAACGGTGTTAGCGCAAAGGCAACCTACAAAGGCAATGCAAAATTGAAAGCATACGCTTATTAAAAGCGGAGCCACGTTAACCATTTCACGTGCGATAAGGCTTAGCTCCAAATACATAAGAAAGTTGGTAAGCAAAAGCGATAGCGAAAAGCTGTAAATAAGCTCGTGAATGCGGTAAATACCTATTTTGAATGCGCCGTAGAGGGAGCAAAAAAGGGTTAAAATAAATACAAACGAAAATATTACAAGGTAGTTGCCGTTACGGCTGAAAAGCGAAGAGGTGTAATGCGTAACCCAGGTTTGCACAAAGGCAAAGGTAATAGAGGTTACAATTAAAATTTTTATTAGTCGCATTATTGTTTTGCGAAAGCTTATAAGGTTTTTCATTTATTTTCACACCCAAAAAATTTTAATAGCTTGGTTTTTTTAACGGTAAAATAAAAGGGAATGCCCAATACATAGCAAACGATAAGCTGTCCCGTGCCAACCTGCAAGGCGGAAATTAAAAATCCGTAAAGGGAAAGGCCTTCGGGAAGGAAGAAGATCGCAATTTCAAGCCCTATGATAAGGGCGTTTACTATAACCGGCGGAAAAAGCGACAAAAGCGGAATACCCTTAAACTTGATATCTTTAAAAAGGCGGGTTAATATTGCGGCGATAAGGGTGGCAAGCGTGCCGAAAACCATATCAAGCAAATTAAAAGAGCCTATGTTTGCAATAAAGCAGCCAATTGTAAGCCCCGGTATTGCCGCAGGGGTAAAGATGGGTAAAATGGTCAGCACTTCGGAAAATCTTAGCTGAATAGGCCCGTAAGAAAGTCCGAAAAACGAGCCGAAATATGTAAGTGCTGCATATACGGCCGCAATAATGGCGGCGGTTGTTATATATTGTAATTTTGCTTTGGAATTTGTCATTTACATAGTCCTTTAGATATTAGTATAAATATTATATACCTAATTGTAAAAATTTTCAATCGTTTTGTTTATTGGTTTTAAAGCTTGTGCTAAAATAAAAAGCGCATACCTTTTTGCAAGGGTATGCACTTTAATTTGTTTTTTGTTAAGGCTTTAATATTTATCTATTATAAAGCTTTGTCATACGTGCTATTTGAGCGCTTAAATCCTTAGGGATTTGGCCCGGAAGCATGCGCCAACGCCAGTTTCCTTCGGATGTACCGGGGGTGTTGATTCTGGCGGAATTATCAAGCTCTAAATAGTCTTGCATTTGGGCTACAAAAAGCCTTGCAACGCTACTCATACCGCCGCGGATAACACCACGAACGTAGCCTTCGCGTTCGTTAAGTCCTAAATAATCCTCGGCCGTTTTAAAATCATCGTGAACAAGCTGCTCAAGCCAACCCTTTAGGGTGTCGTTATCGTGGGTGCCGGTGTAGCAAACAGAGTTTTCGTTATGAGCGTGGGGGAGATAAACACTGTTATCGTTTGCGTTGAAGGCAAATTCCAACACCTTCATACCCGGAAATTCGGAATCGTGAAGTAGCTTTATAACCTCTTGTGAAGGGTAGCCTAAGTCTTCGGCAATAAAGCTTATGTTTGGAAATTGCTTTTTAAGTACGGATATAAGCGACATACCGGGTCCTTTAACCCAGTGGCCGTTTTTAGCGGTTTTTTCGCCGTAGGGAACCGACCAATAGCTTTCGAAACCACGGAAGTGGTCAATGCGCACAACGTCGTAAAGCTTTGAGGCGCCTTCAATACGTTGAATCCACCATTTATATCCGTTTTTTTGCATAACGTCGTAAGCGTAAAGGGGGTTGCCCCAAAGCTGACCGTCGGCAGTAAATTGATCGGGTGGTACACCCGCAACCTCACAAGGAAAGCCTTTAGAATCAAGCTGGAAGCTTTCGGGAGCAGCCCAAACATCCACCGAATCAAGTGCTACGTAAATCGGTAAATCGCCTATAATACCAACCGAATGCTCGTGGGCATATTCGCGAAGGGCATTCCATTGGGTGAAGAATAAATACTGAATATAGGTGAAAAGGCGAATATCGTCGGCCAATTTTTCGGTGTAGTAGGCAATAGCGGCAGGCTTTCTTAGGCGAATGTCCTCATCGGGCCATTCGAGCCAACAGCGCATATCAAAGTGGCGCTTAAGTGCCATAAAAAGTGCATAGTCGCGCAACCAATAGCTGTTTTTTTCGGTAAAGGCTTTAACCTTTTCGGTGTCGCGTTCAAAACCGCGTTCACAAGCCTTTTTTAACAGGGTGTAGCGGTTTTCGTAAAGTGCACCGTAATCCACAAGCGAAGGATTAGCACCCCAAGAAAGCTCGTCTATTTCGGATTGCTGCAAAAGACCGTCTGCAACCAAGATATCAAGATCAATAAAATAAGGGTTACCCGCATGGGTAGAGGGGCTTTGGTAGGGCGAATCGCCGTAGCTTGTGGGACCTACGGGCAAAATTTGCCACCACGATTGTTTAGATTCTGCCAAAAAGTCCACAAAATCGCGGGATGCCTTACCAAGTGTGCCAATGCCGTAAGGTGAGGGAAGCGAGAATATGGGCATTAAAATACCGCTGCTTCTTTCAATTTTATTATCCTTTAACCGCACCTGCTGCAACCCCCTTAATGATGTGCTTTTGACAAAGCAGGTAGAAGATAACAACGGGCACAATGCTCAAGAATATGAGCGCCATAGTAGCGCCTAAATCTACTGTGCCGTAGCTGCCTTTCAAATATTGAATATGAATCGGGATGGTTCTATATTCGTTAATATCGAGTGATAAATAGGGTAATAGATAGTCGTTCCATACCCACATAATTTCCAAAATACCAACCGAAATGAGTGTTGGCTTCATCATAGGAAGAACCACCCAGAAGAAAGTGCGGAAGGGGCTACAGCCGTCTATTGAAGCGGCTTCTTCAATTTCTAATGGAATACTTTTTACAAAGCCCGAGAACATAAACACCGCAAGGCCTGCACCAAAGCCCAAGTAAATAATCGGGATAGTCCAAGGGGTGTCAAGATCAAATTTGTCGGCAGTTTTTGAAAGCGGATACATTACCATTTGGAAAGGAACCACCATTGAGAATACGCAAGTGAAATAGATTGCGCGGCAAATAATGGTATCGCGTCTTGTTATATACCAAGCCGCCATTGATGTAAAGAGAAGAATTAAAGCAGTGGAAAGAATTGTAATGACAACACTGTATAAAACACTCTTTATAAAGGGGTAGTTACCAAAAGTCATACCCTTAATAAAGTTTGCAAAGCCAACAAAGGATTCGCCGGAAGGCCAACCGAATGTATCGGTTTTAACGAAGGTATTAGCCTTAAAGGAGTTCATAATAACTGCCGCTACGGGTAAAACGTAAATAATGCTTATAATTGACATTATAACCGTAAGAATGGTTTTACTTGCGGTATTATTTGGAGAAGAAAGTTTCTTTGCCATTATTGCTGTACCTCCTTCTTTCTTGTGAATGTAAGCTGTAAAATGCTAAGAGTTGCAACGACTATAAAGAATATAACAGCTTTAGCCTGTGCAAAGCCCGGTGCGGCTGCGCCCTGACTGTAGAAGGTGGAGTAAATGTTAAGGGCTACCATTTCGGTAGTCTTAATTACTGAACCGTCGGGGTTGATAATATAGGGAAGACCGCCTGTTAAAGCTAAGTTTTGGTCGAATAACTTAAAGCCGTTGGTGAGTGCCAAGAAGGTACAAATTGTGATGCTTGGCATTACGTTCGGAATAATTACACGGAAAAGGGTTTGAATGCCACTTGCACCGTCAATTTTTGCAGCTTCAAGCATATCGCCGGGAACTGCCTGCAAACCCGCAATATAAATTATCATCATATAACCTATTTGTTGCCAACTGAGAAGAAGAATCAGTCCCCAAAAGCCCCCAGTAGATTCTTGCACAATGGAGGTACCATATTGGGATAAAATACCGTCGAAAATCATATTCCAAATATAACCTAAAACAATACCGCCAATAAGGTTTGGCATAAAAAACACGGTTCTGAATAGGTTGGAACCCTTAATTTCGAGTGTGAGTACGTAAGCCACCAAAAAGGCGAGTACGTTTATAATAATTAAGCTGACAATAGCAAAAATTGCTGTGTATCCGAAAGAACGTAAGAAGTTTGTGTCTTTAAATACATCGGCATAATTTTTAAAGCCTACCCATTTGGCGTTGCTGATAAGGCGAAATTCGCAAAATGAAAGATATATACCTTGTAAAAACGGCCAAACAAAGCCGATAGCAAAAGCCGAAACCATTGGTAGAAGGAAAAACCAACTCCAACGTACCATGGGCTTTTGAAGGGCGTTTTGTGGACGTTGCCTTTTTTTCATTTTAAACTCTCCTTTTTGAAGATTTTTCGAAGGAATACGCAAAGGCGAGGAGGCGAATATCTCGCCGCCTCGCCCGGTGGTTAGTTAGTAGCTATTAATTGTTACAATTATTTGTTAACAGCCTTGTATTGAGTAGCCCAGCCATCAACGAAAGCGTCTTCAACTTTTGCCCAGTTAGCATCGGTTTGGTCAGCGTTGTATGCGTTAAGAGCAGAAACTAATGCTGCACGATAAGCGTCAACGTTGGGTTGATAGTTTGTTACCCAATCCATTACGTAGCAACCGTCGTTAGCATACTTGTTAGCAGCAGCGAGGAAGCCGTTGGTGGATTCAGCAGAAGATTTGTAAGGCATTACGCCGAATGTATCAACTAACTTGCGAGAAGCTTTTTCGTTGGTTACGCACCATACCATAAAGTCCATAGTAGCTTTTTGGTCAGCTTCGCTTACGTTAGCGTTGATAGCCCAGCAGTTTTCAGTACCGCAGTTAAGACCAGCTTTTTCTTCGCCGGCAACGCCTGCGTAGTAAGGAATCATAGTAACGTTGGGAGATGCCTTAACAGCATTTGCAAATTCCCAAGAACCATTTACCCAGAAAGCAGCCTTCTTGGAAACGAATTGGTTTGTGGGGTCGTTACCGCCGGTAGCCAATTTGTCAGCAGGAGTCAAGCTGTTGTTAATGCAAAGGTCATAAAGGTTCTTGAAGTTTTCCATGTACTTACCGGTAAGTTCGGGGGGACATTCTTTCCAACCGCCAGCTTCCTTGGATTCATAGTAGTATTCAAGGTTAGCCATGTGACCGGTGAAACGCCAAGAAGAAGAACCGTCCATATCAGAAGCGGTGAAAGCATCAAAGCCTAATTCGTCAGCACGCTTGTGGATATCTTCAGCAACCTTCTTTAAGCCGTCAAAGTTTTTGATGTCGTCCATCTTGTAGCCGGCTTTTTCAACTAAATCGGGGTTAACGATGATGCCGTAGCATTCATAGCAGTAACCGATAGAAGCAAGTTTGCCGTCTGCGGTGTATAAGTTGTAAGCGTCGGTGTTAAGTTCTTTTGCAATTGCAGTATCCTTAAGATCGATAACATCATCTTTCCAGGTTTCAACTGCAGCCTTATTACCAACAACAAACATTGTGGGAGCTTCTTCCTTGTCCATTTCGGCAAGTAAGGTTTCGTTGTATTTACCGGAAGCAGCAGTAACAACTTTAACTTCTACGCCGGTTTCTTCTGTGTACATTTTTGCAACTTCTTGAAGAACTTCGTCAGATTCAGGTTTGAAGTTGAGCCAGTATACACGGCCGGTTTCTTTGCCACCGCAGCCTGCGAATAAACCGAGACAAAGGATGGCTACTAATAATAGGGATAGCGCTTTTTTCATGAGATTTTCCTCCTTCGAAAATTTCCGCACATAATGTGCGTTTTTTAAAATAATTCTTTTATTTCCACGCCTAAAGGCGTAAAAATCAGGTATTAGGCTTTGCAAGGGTGCCGCCTTCACGCAAGGATGTGTCAACCTTTAATTGACAGCCAGCGTTTCGGTCGTTTAAAACACCAAGCAAAATTTCAACCGCTTTACTGCCCATATTTTTACTGGGCTGAACTAAGGTTGTAAGGGTTGGTATAGTGTATTTTGAAACCTCTATACCGTCTATCGAAATTATTGAGCAATCTTCGGGGATTTTAAAGCCCTTATTATGAAGCGCTTTTATTGCCGCAATGCCCATGGCATCCGCAATAGAGAAAATTGCCGTAAACTTTTTGTTTTTTTGTAAAAATTTTTCGGTTGCTTTAAAGGCATCGTCCATATTAAAGCTTTCAGTTTCTATTATAAGTTCTTTATCAAATATTATGCCCGATTTTT
>JAFVTJ010000104.1 GCA_017503305.1 Clostridia bacterium | reverse complement strand
ATAGCCAAAATATAAGCCACGGCAATGCCGTTGTCACCGCCAAGAGTTGTGCCGTCGGCTTTAATAAAATCGCCGTCACGGTAAATTTTAAGGCCATCAGTTAAAAAGTCGATTTCTTTTTCGGGTTCTTTTTGGCAAACAATATCAAGGTGACCTTGCAAAATAATAGGCTCAGCATTTTCGTATCCCTTTGAAGAAGTTTTAAAAATAACAACGTTATTAAAAGCATCACGAATATATTTTAGATTAAATTTTTTTGCAAAATCAACGCAGTAGTCAGCAATTTTTTGCATATTGCCCGAGCCACGCGGAATAGCAGTTAATTCTTCAAAATATTTAAAAACCGAAAGCTCGGTGTGGGATAAATTATAAGCGGTTAAATCAAGCATAGTAAACTCCTTTCAAGAAACTACATTAATAATTGTACCATAATGGGTTTGCTATTTCAATCAAAATGCTTTATTTTCTTGAAAAGCTAAAACATATTTGGTATAATAATTAAAAACTTACGAAAGGTGGGGGAATATGGCAAAACTTAAAAAAGACGAAACGTTGTCCTTAATTTTAGCGGCGCTTTTCACGGCTTTAATAGCGGTTTTGGCGCAAATACCACCCACCACACACGAATTTCCAATAACACTTCAAACCTTTGCAATAGCCCTTTGCGGATATACCTTATCGGTTAAGTATTCACTTTTTTCTATTGTAAGCTATATTCTCTTGGGCGCGGTTGGCGCACCTGTTTTTTCGGGACTTTGCGGTGGACTTCATCACGTAACAGGCCCTGCGGGTGGTTTTATATTGGCCTTTCCGGTTTTGGTTTTCTTTTGCTCTTTTTCGCAAAGGTTTAAATTTTCATTAACCAAAATTGCTTTTGGCATTTGCGGAATGCTTATAATGTATAGCGTAGGCGTTTTGTATTTTTCCGCCATTACACAAAACCCGTTATGGACAGCGCTTATAATGTACGCTCCCGTGTTTTTAAAGGATATGGCATCCTGCGTGTTGGCGTTTTATATTTCAAAGATAATAAGAAAAAGAATAACAAAAAAATCGGCACAGTAAGTGCCGATTTTTTTATATCATATATAATCCCGATTTTAGAACGACAAAGCGGTAAATATCAGCTTTAAGGTATTGCAAAACCTCTTCCTCGAAGGCTTCGTCATCCATAACCACATAGCTTTCAAGGTTTACCTGTGTAAGCTTTTGCGAGCCCTTGTTGCAGACGGTTACGCTGTTGCCTTCCAAAAACATGGTTTTAGGCTTTGAAAATGGCGATTTATTGCCGCCAATGCGCAATTCTTCACGCATGGTGGTTAGATTATAGCGCAACAAAACGTTGCATTCGGGGAAGGTTGCCCAAATGGAATTTTTATGAATAACAATATCTGAAGCGGGGGAGTTGCGGTAATTGAAATTGCCCTGCCAGGTTATTGTTGAGTCGGTATCAACCAGCTTGGCAGTTCCGTTTGCCAAAAGTAAAAACACCTTGCCACTTTGCAAAATAATAGATTTAACGGTAATGTAATTATCACAATGCTTAAGAATTTCTTTATAATTATGGCCGAATTTTGCCATTAAATAAATATTTTTGGCAACGTCGGTAATGCGACCGTTATCAAACGAAATCATTTTATAAGCCACAGTAACCTCGGTTTCGGTGGCTTCCTTGCAGTAGGAAAAAACTATTCCGTTAGAAAGGGGCAAAATTTCGTAAACTTCGCCTTCAAAAATTTGTTTCATTTTAATTTCCTCTTGTCTTTTCAAGCATTTTTTGGGCGGCTAAAAGCACACCGGCGTGTGCACTGTGGAAGTTAAGACCACCCTGCATCCAAGCAGCATAGGGTGGTCGCAAGGGACCGTCAGCCGAAAGCTCAATAGAAGCGCCAAGGGTGAAAGCACCAGCCGCCATTATAACGGGGTCGGTGTAGCCGGGCATATCCCAAGGCTCAGGCACTACGAATGAGTCAACAGGTGCGCCGCTTTGCATACCTTGGCAAAAGGCTACCAAATTATCGGCGGTGTTAAGGGTTATGCACTGAATAATGTCGCCGCGTTTTTCGTCTACAGTGGGAGAAACCGCAAAGCCTAAGCTTTCAAAAAGTGCCGAAGTGTAAACAGCGGTTTTTAAGGCTTCGCCAACAACGTGGGGAGCGGAGAAAAGACCTAAATACAATTCTCGTGAGTGACCTAGTGTAGCGCCAACCTCTTTGCCAACGCCCGCACAAGTGAGGCGGTAGGAGCATTTTTCAATTAAATCCTTACGGCCCGCAATATAACCGCCTGTGGGGGCAATGCCGCCACCTGGGTTTTTAATAAGCGAGCCTGCAATAATATCGGCACCAACCTCGCACGGTTCTTTGGTTTCAACAAATTCGCCGTAGCAGTTGTCAACCATAATAACGGTTTCGGGCGATACTTCCTTTACAATATTGCAAAGCACTTCAATATCGTCTATTGTAAGGGTGGGTCGGGTAGAATATCCGCGTGAACGCTGAATATACGCCATTTTAAAATCGTCTTGCGAGAGGCGGTTTTTTATTTCCTCTAAATCGGGTGTGCCGTCCGGTTTTAAATCAACCTGATGATACTGAACACCAAAATCAGCAAGCGAGCCGTCGGTCTTTTCGTCAATACCAAAAACGCCCGTAATAGTGTCGTAAGGTCTGCCTGTAAGGACTAAAACCTTATCACCCGGGCGCAAAATACCAAATAGTGCTACTGTTAAGGTGTGTGTGCCCGAAACAAAGTTGTGGCGCATTAAAGAATCCTCAGAGCCCATACATTGTGCCATTACTCTTTCCAAAATTTCGCGGCCGCGGTCGTCATAGCCGTAGCCTGTAGAGCCTGTAAAATAAGATTCGCTTACACCGTTATCAATAAAAGCCTTTAAAACCTTTAGCTGATTATATTCGGTGGTTTCATCGATACCGCCAAACTGTGCTTGGCATTTTTCTAAAGCGGCTTTATCAAGTGCTAAAAGCTTTTCATCTATCTTAAAAAAGTTATTAACATTCATTTATTTTCACCCAATAACCTGCGTTATATAATTTTTCAAATCCGTTTTTATGGTAAAAGCCTTGCACGCTGTTCCTACAGCATACCAAAAAATCTTTACCATAATTTTTTTGCAAAACACCCTTAAGTGCTACCGAGCCATAGCCTTTTTCTTTGCTTGCAAGACCGTTGATAATAGCAAAGTCGGCCGTGTTAAAGGTAATGGCAGCGCATTTGTCCGAAAGGGCAAAATATTTTGCAAAGCCGTGGTTAAGACGCTTGCAGTAATCCACCGCAAAATAAGGATATTCGGGAAGGGATAGACCCTTAACGTCTAGCAAATCGTAAATTTCTTTACTTGAAAGGGTATCGCTTTTGCTTTCGCCTTCAATATCGGCCTTGCGGTGCATAATATTTATATTTTCGGGCGGTAGCTTGTCAATGCCCTTTAAGGTTTCAAGGTCGCTAAAAATACAAGCGGGGTTAAGCACCTCAACAAAGGCCTTAAGCTCCTCAAAATCGGCCGCTATATTCCAAATAATCATATTGCCATCGGTCATAGAAATAACGGCTTGCATTTCGTTTTGCACCCAAAAAAGCACGTTGTCGTCATCCTTGTAGGAATCGAAAAGACAATGAATTTTAACACTCTCTGCCGAAAGTGTGGCTTTTGGGATGGTTCTTGTCAAGGTAATCATTTAATACTACCGCTGCAAATACCATTAAGCATATATTTTGCTAATTCCTTTTGGCTTTCAATATCGCTAATGTTTGCAATACTGTTTGCGGTGTGGATATATCGGCAAGGCACCGAAAGGGCAATAGTACGAACACCCTCGCGTGTTAGATGCACGCTGCCTGAATTATTACCGCCTGCAACGGCGCGTTTAACCTGGCATTTAATACCGCTTTGTAAGGCGGCATTATAATAATCCTTGTCATAAACGGTGGCTTTATCCATAAAAGAAACGGCAACACCTTGTCCCAAATTGCAAACGCTTTTATCGGTTGGTACGTCGGCAATGTCGGCGGCGGTGGTGCCTTCAAGCACGATTGCACTATCGGGATTAACCGCATAGGTTGCAACCTTTGCGCCGCGAAGACCGATTTCTTCCCCCATAGTAAAGGTGGCGTAAAAATCGTATTCGGCCTCTTCTTTTAAGAGGGAAATAAGCGTAGCGCAGCCAATGCGGTCGTCAAGCGCTTTGGATTTTACGTTTTCACCTAAAATTTCAAATTCGCTTGATATTACTGCACGGTCGCCAAGGCTTATTTTATTTAATGCTTCGGCTTTGTCTTTAGCACCAATATCAATATAAAGGTCGCTATCGGATGGCAATTTTTTACGGTTATCTGCTGATAAAAGATGGTAGGGCTTACCGCTGATAACACCGTTAATTTTGCCGTTTATTTTTACCTTGCGGAACATAAGGGCAGAAACGTCAATACCACCAACGCAAGAAAACTTTAAAAATCCACTTTCGGTAACCGAGGTTATAATTAGCCCAACCTCGTCGGTGTGGGCATCCACCATAACCTTTTTCACAGGTGTCTTTTCGCCTTTTTTAAAGCAAATAATATTGCCTAAATTATCGATTTTATATTCGCAAAAATCTTTAATCTCGTTTATTATAAAATCTCTTACTGCGGTTTCGTCGCCGGCAGTACCATCAATTAAGCATAAGCTTTTTAATAAATTAAGCACCTAAAACACCTCCTGAAAGGATGTATTTTTCTAATAAGTCGCACACGGCGGTTATGTCGGAAGTGTTTAGAATTTCAACGTCCGAATGCATATTGCGTAGCGGTATAGAAACAGTAACCGCCTTAACGCCTTCGCGGGTAATGGCTATTACGTCGGCATTGGTGCCTGTGCGCTCGCCCATAACCTCCAACGCGTGGGGAATATCATTTTCCTTTGCAATGGCAATAAGCTTTTGGCTTACGGCCTTGTCAAGCGCGGGGGAAATGCCAATAGCCGCACCACTACCCAATTTAGAGGATTCATCACTCGAAATATCGGGTCCGTCGCCAAAGGTTACGTCAATGGCAACCGCTTCGTTGGGGTCCACTTTAAAGGTGGAAGTACGCGCACCGCGGCAACCCAATTCTTCGGCATTAGAAAATGCAAAAGCAACGTTTACGGGAAGCTCAGCTTTGCTTAAGCGTTGTGCAAGCAATATTAAGCAAACGGCACCTGCACGGTCATCAAATGAACGACCGCAAACAAGCTTTTCATTTAATTCAAATGGTTCGGTAGAAAAGGTTACGTAATCGCCAACCGATACAATTTCCTTGGCTTTTTCGCCCAAAGCGGTATCGAGCTTAATTTCGGCAATATTGGTGTATTCCTCTTCACCGCTTGAAAGGTGAGGTGGAGTAGCACAAAAAACGGCGGTAATTTTTTCCTTACCATGCACGGTAACAGGCCTTGAAGGAAGGGCGCGAATATCAATACCGCCTGCTGCGGCAACGGTTAAAAAGCCGTTATCATCAACGTTTGTAACTACAAAGCCAACCTGGTCTATATGGGCATCAAGCATAATAGTATAATCACTTTTACCCTTTAAAAAACCTATTACGCTATGGTCGGGGGTTTTCTCTACTTCGCAATATTTAGATAAAATATCAATAACTTCTGTTTGGGCATCGGTAATATTTGCGATGCCGTCTAGTGAAGATAATTTAAAAAGTAAATCTTTAGTTTCCATTATAGTTTGTTTACTAACTCCTTAAAATAGTTGCCCCTTGCTACGAAATTGGGGAATTTATCAAAGCTTGCTGATGCGGGCGAAAGAGCCACAATATCGCCGCTTTTGGTGTTTTTATGCGCATAGTCTACTGCGGCGGCAATATCTTCAACCTCAATAATTTCGGGCAGGCCTTTGTAGTTTTTGTCACTTAAAACGGCAGTCTTAATTTTTTCGGCAGTAGCGCCGCAAAGAAGCAGCTTTTCAACCTTATCCAGTACGTAAGGTACCATTGGTTCATACGGAATGTGCTTATCATAGCCACCTGCAATAACCCAAATCTTTTGTGGGAAAGCCTTAAGGCAAGCGATGGTACGTGTCGGGCTTGTAGCAATAGAATCGTTATAGTATTTAACACCATTTACTTCGCGCACAAGTTCAATACGGTGTTCAACGCCGCCAAATTCTCGCGCAACCTTTCTTATCGAATCAGCACCAACATAGCCCCAAACGGCAGTAATGGCAGTAAGATAATTTTCAACGTTGTGGTCGCCTAAAATTGCGATTTCTTGGCGTGACATTATGGGCGCGTCAATGCCGCGGTAGGACATATGGATAATGCCGTTTTGGTCAAGCCAGGCACCGTTTTTGAGTGGCTTTTCCATACTGAACGACAAGGATTGACCACGCACAAAGGGTTTAAAGCTTTGGGTAATGTCGTTGTCCTCGTTAAGCACGGTGCGTGAAAAGGCGTTTTGGTGAAGAATAACGTTTTTCTTGGCTTCAACGTATTCGTCCATGTCTTTATGAACATCCAAATGGTTGGGCGCAACGTTTGTAACAACCGCAATGTCAGGACTTTTTCTCATAGAAATTAATTGGAAAGACGAAAGCTCAACTACAACAAAATCGTCCTTGGTAATATTTTCAATTTCGGGGAGCAAGGGCTTGCCGATGTTACCGCCCACAAAAACGCGCTTGCCTTCGGCTTCGAGCATTTTGGCAATAAGGGTGGTTGTGGTGGTCTTACCGTCAGAGCCGGTTACCGCAAAAATCGTTGCGGGGCATAAATCAAAAAATACTTCCATTTCGCTTGTAACGGCAATACCTTTTTTACGGGCCGCTTCAAGCTCAGGTAAATTAAAATTCATACCGGGGGTGCGGAAAATCATATCTACTTCCAAATTTTCAAGATAATCTTCACCCAAGCGTAGAATAGCACCTGCATTTTCAAGTCTGTCGGCAATGTCGCCAAGCATTTGGCGGTTTCTGCGGTCGCAGGCGTAAACCTTTGCACCTTTTTTAAGAAAATCCATAATAAGTGGAGTGTTGCTGACACCAATACCGCACATTGCAATTTTTTTGCCCTTAATTTGTTCAAAAAATTGTACGCAATCCAAAATAGACGCCCCCGTTTTTAAAAGTTAATATCTTATCTTTATATTATACTTAAATATATTTAGAATATCAATAATTTTTAGTTTAAATATGGCGATTTTGCTTTACCGTTCATAAAATCTAAAACCTGTTGCTTTTCGGCCTTGTCTTTTATAAGGCAGGGTTGGTAGTTATTCCATACATCATCGTAAACGTAGCAGGGAATAATTTTAGATTTTTCGTCCTTAACCTTTAAGGTTTTCGCACTGATAGTTAACTTCATTTGGTAGATAATCGTATTCTTACCCGGCTTTTTGTTACCGCCGAAAAGAAAGTTACCGAGCGAATAAATAATTTCGGTATCGTTATAAATTTCCCTTGGTTGAAGCACGTGCGGATGATTGCCTATTACAAGGTCGGCACCGGCATCTACAAGCTCGTGACAGGCTTCGATTTTCCATTCTTCAGGCGCAAAAATGCGCTCTTGCCCACCGTGGAAGAAAACAATTTGATAATCGGAATTTTCGTCGGCTTTTTTAATCAAATTTTTAACTGTGCCAACACCGTTTGGCCGCCACATGCCGTAGCAAATAACCGCAATTTTAAAGCCCTGCTTTTCGAGGTACATTATCTCCCCAAAATTGCCGTAATAAAGCCCTGCGGCTTTGACGGCGGCAGTGGTATCCTTATAGCCTTGCTTACCGTAATCGTATATATGATTATTCGCAAGCGAAACACCCTCAACGCTTCCTTTGGTAAGCATTTCGGCAAAGGAGGTGGGAGAGCGGAACCAATACGCAGGGTCGTGGTCCTTTTCGCTTTTTTCAAGCTCGTTATCGGTTAAAACGTTTTCAAGGTTTACAATTGTAAAATCGTCCTTAGCAAAAACCGATTGCACCTTTTCTAAAAAATATTCGGGTGGGTTGTTTTCGGCAAATTCGTAAAAGCTGCCCTTTTTGGTCATAGTGTCGGAATTGGCAAGCATAACGTCGCCCACAAAAGATAGAGTAATGTCAAAGCTTGTGGGCTTTTCTATAACCGATGGCACAGATTCCTCTTCACTTTGGGTGGAGGAAACCTCGCTTTCTATAAGCGAAGAAGTTTCGGAAGAGGTAGTGTCCGGCTTGGCAGTAACGTTTTGCGATGTGGGTGCCGAAGTGTTAGATGAGCTTAAAATATTTTTAAGGTCACTACAACCGCTAAAACAAAAAATTAAACAAAAAATTAAAATCACAGATAAATGTTTCTTCATTTTTACACCTTTTTAATATATTGAATTTTATTATACTAAAATTTTAGGGCAATAACAAGTAGATGAGGCATAAAGTTATATTTTAAGCGGGTTTAGCATAAATTTTAGTTGATATGGGGGGAGTATTATGAATTTTATAAATTGCACCGGCACCGCTTCGGCTAATTTGTTAAAGCAAACCATAATCTTTTGGTGTGAAAACAGTATGGGGCACGTTGCCTCGCTTTTAAGGTTGAATAACGGCACAACCGCTGTTTTGCAACCGTTATTTAAAGAAAAACTTAAATTTTTTGGGGAAGAGTTTTTAAAAATTAAAAAAGCGTTAATGGAAAACGGTCTTTCAAATGCGGTTTATAATAATTTTGCAATGTTAAATCAAAATTTTATATATTTGCTTGAAAGAATGAAGTTCGAAGGCTTTGCGGGTTACCCCGTTTTACAACAAACGATTTTTCACTACATATACGAAGCCAGGTACGTTAATGCTGTGTTAGGGGTTAAGAGCAGACCTGAAAATTTACTTATAACTCTTCAATTTGCACCCTTTTATAACCGCGTACTAAACTGTGTGTATAACCAAATGTATTTTTGGAGCATTATAGGCGCAATGCATCCATCTTTACTTTTGGGCAGCAATGCTTTTTATAATGCTATAAACGGTTACGCAAAGGAATTTTTAACCCAAACCACTAATAATTTTAACTTGATAAATTACAGGCTTTCATCATTAAAGCGGCCTATAAAGGAGGCGGCTTTGAGGGAAGTGTTTAATGATTTTTCGCAAATAAATTTAGAGTTTTTGGAGTTTTTGCAGCACGTAAAGCAAAATAGCATAAGGGTTTTTGCTTCAAGCACGGCCATAAAATTACCCCAAAGCTTTTACTCCGGGGTAGACCACCAAATCGCCGAGCACACCTTGGTGCGTGAAATAAATGAGAATATAGGCAAAACCTTAAAATAAAAATGAAGGGACGAAAATCCCTTCATTTTTGCTATTTATTCACTTTTTCATCAATTTGCTTTGCGGCGGCGGATAAATAGATGTTGTCAAACATTTCAAAATTGCCGTTGTCCACCATTTTAGCAAGGTTTATGTCAATCGGCATTTTGCCAAGCAAATCCACGCCTAATTCTTCGGCAATGGTTTCTGTGCTTGAGCCAAAAATCCTAAACTCTTCGCCACATTCGGGGCATACAACGTAGCTCATATTTTCAACAATGCCAAGCACGGGGATCTTCATCATTTCCGCCATATTATAAGCCTTTTTAACAATCATCGAAACCAAATCTTGCGGGGAGGTTACAATAACAATACCGTCAAGGGGAAGGCTTTGGAAAACGGTAAGCGGAACGTCACCTGTTCCTGGAGGGCAGTCAACAAACAAGTAGTCAAGGTCGCCCCAGACAACGTCGTGCCAGAACTGCTTAACAGCGCCCGCAATAACAGGACCGCGCCATAAAACAGGGGATTCCTTATCGTCAAGTAAAAGGTTTATAGACATTATTTTAATGCCTTCACGGCTTTCGGCGGGAAGAATGCCGATTTCGTTCTGCATTGCACGTGAATTCACGCCAAAGGTTTTGGGGATTGAAGGGCCTGTAATATCGGCATCAAGAATACCCACTTTATAGCCCATTTTGTGCATAAGAACCGCCAAAGAAGAGGTAACAAGTGATTTACCAACACCGCCCTTACCGCTTACAACACCGATAACGTGCTTAATGTTATTATATTCGCCCGAGGGCTCTAACAAACTTTCGTTTTTTCTGTCGGAGCAGCTTTGTGAACAAGAACTGCAGTTACCCGAACAACCTGAATTTGCCATAATAATACTCCTAAATAAAAATTTAACAATATTATTATAACTCTAAAATTTAAAAATGCAACTGATAAATTTGATTTATTAATTTTATATTATATCCGTTTTTCTATATACATATTTGCATTCAAACCGTTTTTTAATGCTTCGGTATATAATTCTTTTGCCTGTGCCTTTTTATTGCTATCAATTAAAGCATTTATTGCACGGTTTATTCCAACCTGCGCCATATTTTTCTTTGAGCGCGGGCTGTTTAAAAGCTCCCATTCACCCGTGACAAATCCGCTTTGATATGTTGTGTTTTTTAGTAAAGGGACCAACTCATTGCAAAGGTTTATGATATCGTATTTTTCATCACCAAAAAACTTTAACAGTAGCGAAGAATAGACTAATTTATAAAACACAATATTTTCACTTTTTTCAAAATTATCTATAAATCGTTCTAAATTATCACTTGCTAAATATAATCTTGTTTTTGGTATTTCAACCTTTGGGTTTATTGATAATGCCGCCGCATGAGTATCGAAAAGAATACGCTCAGTATCCGTTGTGCATAAATTTAAGGCAACTGCGTTTTCATAATGCTCCCACCAAAAATTGCTAAAACCACCCAACTCAAGAGTGAATCGTTGGGTAGCATCGCAAACAGCCCAAAGTTTATATTTCGTATTCATATTATCTAACAATTTGCAAAAATTAAAATGATTAGCATACAGTTCTTCGCTTTTTCGCAACATTGCGTAACTATCCGAAATATTCCAATAACAAAAACCTGCCAACATATTATCGTCATTACCAGCCGAAAGAATAGAGGACAAATATTCTATAATACCGCTCAAATTCCGTTCAGATTGTAAA
Source organism: Clostridia bacterium (assembly GCA_017503305.1). The sequence continues at coordinate 66 of JAFVTJ010000104.1, read as the reverse complement.
CTTTTAAATTTGCTTCGAATATCATTTGTTATTTTATTATTCAAGATTATACCCCTTTTAAATTTT
>JAFVTJ010000010.1 GCA_017503305.1 Clostridia bacterium | reverse complement strand
GCTTCGCGGGTGTCGCGAGCGGGCTTTGAGATGTTATAGCCGTACATTTCGGCCATGTCCTTCATATAACCTAAGAAAGAGATTTGTTGGTAAAGCTCTTCAGCTAGGCGGATTTCTTCCTCTTGGAAGTTGCCCTCGCCCAAGGCTTCCTTATCCTTCATTTTTTCTTCTAAAAGGCGGTCAATACCATAAAGCGCTACACGGCGATAGTCACCAATAATACGTCCTCGGCCGTAAGCATCGGGAAGACCGGTTATAACGTGGCTTCTGCGAGCAAGGCGCATTTCATCAGTATAGCAACGGAAAACGCCTTCGTTATGGGTGGTACGGTATTGAAATTCGTTTTCAATCTTTTCACTCAATTTGTAACCGTAAGCCATACAAGCCTGACGCGCCATACGAATACCGCCAAAGGGGTTAATGCCACGCTTTAAGGGGCGGTTTGTTTGAAGACCAACAATAATTTCATTTTCTTTATCCAAATAGCCGGGTTCAAAAGAGGTAAGCGAAGAAACCGTAGCGGTATCAATATCAAGTACACCGCCAAACTGACGCTCTACTGCGAAAAGACCGTTAAGCTTTTTCATAAGCTCCTTTGTGCGAGGTGTAGCCTCGGCTAAAAAGGAGTCGTCTCCCTTATATTCGGTATAGTTTTGCTGAATAAAATCCCTTACGTTGATTTCATCCTGCCAAACACCATTTTTAAACCCGTTCCAATTTTCGTGCTTCATAAAATTCTCCCTTGGCATAACAATTTATGGGTTAAAAAAGCAATTCAGTTTTTTGAAAAAACTGAATTGCCCAGACGGTCGGCTAAACTCAAAGGCAACAGCCTTAGTTTTTTATATTAAGCGTACTCCCCCGTGGTTAACCACATTTACCGTCAGTCATACGCTATTACACAAGATATTGTATATTATAATTTACTTTTTGTCAATATATTGTTTAAAAAATAACAATGTTTTTGTCGAAATTTTGCACAAAAGTTATAATTGATATTTTAAGCGTGGTGTGATACAATTGTTCTAGTTTATTTTAAGGAGAAAATCGTTATGAAAACTGTTGTTTCTGTTATAGGCAAAGACGGTGTTGGTATTATCGCTGACGTAAGCGCTGTTTGCAACGAATGCAACGCAAATATTGTAGATATAACTCAATCGGTTTTACAGGATATGTTCGTAATGGTAATGCTTACCGAAATTAAGGACCTTAACTGTTCTTTTACCGATTACTCAAATAAAATGAAGGCTTTGGGTGAAAAACGCAACCTTGATATCCGCGTTATGCACGAGGACGTTTTCAACTCTATGCACAGAATTTAAGGAGCAAATAATGATAAATCTTAACGATATAATGGAAACCATAAATATGATTTCCGAAGAAAATTTGGACATACGCACCATTACTATGGGTATTTCTCTTTTGGATTGCTGTGATAGTGACCCCGAAAAAGCGTGTGAAAAGATTTATAACAAAATTACCCGCCTTGCAGGCAACCTTGTAAAAACGGGCGAAGATATTGAGCGTGAATTTGGTATTCCGATTATCAATAAGCGTATTTCGGTAACACCTATTTCTATGATTTTGGCGTCATCCGGCGGCGACCCGCTTATGTATGCAAAAACCTTACAGCGCGCTGCCGACAAAACAGGCGTTAACTTTATCGGCGGTTATTCCGCTTTAGTACAAAAGGGCTTTTCAGCCGGCGACGAAGCGCTTATACGCTCTATTCCCCGCGCTTTAAGCGAAACTGCAAACATTTGCTCATCGGTTAACATCGGCTCTACCAAAGCGGGTATCAATATGGATGCCGTAAAGCTTATGGGTGAGATTGTTCGCGAAACTGCCGAAATTACTAAAGACCGCGAATGCATTGGCTGTGCAAAATTGGTTGTATTTTGTAATGCGGTTGAAGATAATCCCTTTATGGCAGGTGCTTTTCACGGCGTGGGCGAACCTGACTGTGTAATCCACGTTGGTGTATCGGGCCCCGGTGTTGTGCAAGCCGCTCTTAAAAAGCATCCCGATGCTTCACTCGGTGAGCTTGCCGAGGTTATTAAGCGTACCGCCTTTAAGATTACCCGAATGGGTCAGCTTGTAGGCAGCGAAGCTTCAAAACGCTTGGGCGTTCCCTTTGGCATTGTTGACTTATCCTTAGCTCCCACCCCCGCCGTTGGTGACTCGGTTGCCCACATTTTAGAAGAAATGGGTCTTGAGGCTTGCGGTACACACGGCACCACCGCCGCCTTGGCAATGCTTAACGACGCCGTTAAAAAGGGCGGCGTAATGGCTTCTTCCTATGTTGGCGGTCTTTCGGGCGCGTTTATTCCCGTTACTGAGGATGCGGGTATGATTGCCGCCGCACGCTCGGGCGATTTACAGCTCGAAAAACTTGAGGCTATGACTGCCGTTTGCTCGGTTGGTCTTGATATGATAGTAATCCCCGGTGAAACCCCGGCTGAAGTTATTTCGGCAATTATTGCTGACGAAGCGGCTATTGGTATGGTTAATTCTAAAACCACCGCTGTTCGTGTTATTCCCGCAATCGGCAAAAGTGAAGGCGAAGAGCTTGACTTTGGCGGTCTTTTAGGCTCGGGTCCTATTATGAAGGTAAACCTCACAAAAAGCCCCAAAAAGTTTATCGACCGTGCAGGCCGTATCCCTGCCCCAATGCAAAGCCTTAAAAACTAAACGTTTTAAAAAATTAACCCTTATGGTAGTTTTTTCTACCGTAAGGGTATTTTTTTACTCTTTTTGCAATAAAACGGCCCGCCTAATAGTTATTATAGTGAAAGCCTTATAAATTGGTTTGAAAATTTAAAAGCTTTATTTTTCTCATAAAACTTAACACACTGCCAATAATATTTTTATATATTTCTTGGTCACCCTAATTTAAAGGAGAATGAAAATGCCGAAAGTTTCAATCATTGTACCCGTTTATAACGTTAGTGACTTTTTACCCCGTTGCTTAGACAGCTTAGTTAATCAAACCCTTAAAGATATTGAAATTATTGTTGTTGACGATGGCTCTACCGATGAAAGTCAGGCTATTATTGATACATACAGCGCAAATTATCCGCACATTATTAAGGCATTTAAAAAGCAAAACGGCGGCCTTTCTGATGCGCGTAATTTTGGCATAAAAAGAGCCACGGGCGGTTTTTTGGGCTTTGTTGACAGCGACGATTTTGTGGATATTACTATGTTTGAAAAGCTTTACAGTAAAGCTTACGAAACCGATTCCGACATTGTGATTTGTGCCCACAATACAGTTCTTTTAAAGTGGAAATGCACAATTAAATCATCTGCTGTGCACCCGCTAAAAAGCGAGCATGCCTTTGGCAAAAGCATCTACGATTCTCCCGAAATTCTTGCTTTTTCGCGGTCATACGCATGGAACAAGCTTTACAAAAAAGAGGTATTTGAAAATTTTGAATTCCCAAAAGGGCAGTATTTTGAAGATTCGGCCGTGGTTTACAACATTTTATCGGCTGCCAAAAAAATCGAAATCGTCAACGAGCCGCTTTATAACTATGTTGTAGGGCGTTCGGGGGCTATTACTCAGGGTGCTGATGCGCGGGTATTCGACATTATAAAATCCTGCGATTCAATAATTAAGCATTATAAAAAAATTGACAAATTCGAGGCTTTAAAACCCGAAATTGAATCACTGTGCTTAACGCATATTCACGCAAGATTTACCTTGTTTGCTAAAAAGGGTTCGCTTTCGCTTAAATTAAAATTTGTTGATGCAGCCTTTGATTTTATTGAAAAAAACTTTCCGAATTGGCGCGAAAACAAATACTATTTAGAGCGCCGCGCCCCATATTTTAATGCAAAAACCGTAAAGCCCTACTTTATAGCGCGCGAATCCCGCAATAAGCTTAAAAGATATTACCTTTTAAACTATGTTAAAGCTACCTTGCTTCGCATTATGAGAAAGGTGAAAAAACTAATTTCAGCATAAAAAACAATAAAAAACGGCAGAACTTTAAGTAAGTTCTGCCGTTTTTATTTAGAGCAAATACCCTGCCAGAATACCCAGCACTGCCGATATACAAATGATAATTATCGGGTGCAATTTTTTGTAAAATGTTAACACAGCCGCCAAGGCAAAAATCACTAACGAAACGTAAAAATCCACACTTTTAAATATTGCAAGGCTTATTATTCCGCCGGGTATGAAAACCGTAGCCGCAATTGATAGCGCCGCCGCACCTATAAAGCCTATAACCGCAGGTCTAAGGCCTGTCATACAGCCCGAAACAACGGTGCTTGTTTTAAATTTTTCATAAAATTTGGCTACTATTAAAATGATTATAAATGACGGCAAAACCACGCCGAGCGTAGCGCAAAAAGCGCCGAAAATACCCGCTAAAATGCCATATTCCGAGCCTACGCTGTTGCCAATAAAGGTTGCCATATTTATAGCAAACGGACCCGGAGTAGATTCGCTAATCGCAATAAAATCAGTCATTTCAGCAAGGCTCATCCACTCCTTTGCCAACACCTCTTGTTGAATAAAGGGAAGCATTGCATAACCGCCGCCAAAGGTGAATGCACCAATTTTAAAAAAGGTTAAAAACAAGATTAAAAACTTCATTTTCTCACCCTGCCTTTCGCCAAAAGTGAGTACACAAGTCCTATTGCAGCACAAGCAATTATGCAGTAAATTACCGGTATTTTAAGGAAAGCAACCGCAACAAAGGCAAGTGCCATTATAATATAGGCAAACAAGCCCTTTTCACAGGTTTTATACATCTTGTAAAGCGCCTTTAAAATAAGGGCTAAAACCCCCGCGCGAATGCCGGCAAAAGCATATTGCACGGCCTTAAAATCCTTAAACTGATTAAGCAAATAGGATATTATTAAAATTATTATAAAAGAAGGGGTTACAACACCCAAAGTAGCAAAAAACGAACCCCAAAAGCCCGCCACACGATAGCCTACAAAGGTGGCCGAATTTATAGCAATAGGCCCGGGTGTAGATTCAGCAATTGCGAAAATATCAAGTATATCCTTTTCCTCTACCCACTTGTGTTTGTTTACTGCCTCTTCGGTAATAAGAGGTATCATTGCATAACCGCCGCCAAAGGTAAATGCGCCTATGCGAAAAAACACCCAAAAAACCGATAGCAAAAGCTTTAATTTTTTTTTCATATTTCGCCTCACAGTGAAAATAATACCCTTAAATTATACCCTTTTTTTGCCAATATGTCAATTCTGGCAAACTTTTATTTCCAAATAGCTATTATGTGTCCAATAATCTTGACTTTTATACCCTTTAGTTGTAAAATGTTATTTGTGGAAGATTATCTTGCAAAGTATATATAATATACTTTGTCGACATATAAGGAGAATGACTATGCCTAAAGTTTCTATAATAGTTCCCGTTTACAACGTGGGCAAATTTTTACCCAAATGTTTAGACAGCTTGGTAAATCAAACCCTTACCGATATTGAAATTATTCTTGTTAACGACGGCTCTACCGATAACAGCCAAGCCGTTATTGATACCTATGCTGCTAACTACCCCGAAATAATTAAGGCCTACACCAAAAAGAACGGCGGTCTTTCAGATGCACGTAACTTTGGTCTCAAAAAAGCGACAGGTGATTTTATCGGCTTTGTTGATAGTGATGACTTTGTAGATATCACTATGTTTGAAAAGCTTTATAACCGCGCCATTGAAACCGAATCGGATGTTGTGGTTTGTGCGCACGACGGTGTTTACCTCAACAGTAAAAACGCTGTTAAAAAAAGCAAATCCTTCCCGATTGAAAATACAAAGGTTTTCGGTGCCAGTATTTTTGAATCCCCCGCAATTTTAGAATATGTTAAATCATTCGCTTGGAACAAGCTTTTTAAAAGAGAAGTTATCGAAGATTTCGAATTTCCTAAGGGTCAGCTTTTTGAAGATTCGGCAGTAATCTATAACATTCTCTCGGCCGCCAAAAAGGTTGAATACCTAAACCAATCTCTTTACTTCTATGTTAAAGGTAGAGCTGGAGCTATTACAAACTCTGTAAACGCCGGCATTTTTGACGTTTTCAAATCATGTGACAGCATCATTGCCTATTACAAAAAAATCGGCAAGTTTGAAGAATTGCACGAGGTTTTAGAATCACGCTGCATTCACCACATAACCATTAGATTCCTTGTTTTCGATCATAAGGGAAGCCTTAAATTAAAACTCAAGTTTATTGACAAGGCTTTCAGCTATCTTGATGAAAACTTCCCCAATTGGCGTAACAACAAATATCACTTAAAGCGCCGTGCCGACGTGCTTTGCTCACATCCTATTTCGGATTTTCAAAAAGCCAAAGAATCGCGCAAGCTTTTAAAACGATATTTTATAAACAAGTATATATCCGATTTGCCGCAGCGCATTCAATCTAAAATAAAGCGCACCTCTAAAAAAGTTTCGGCCCTTTTCACAAGTATTTATTGCCGCTTAGCAGGTGTGCCGATAGTTCCCCAAAGCGTTAAAAATTCCGCCAAAGAGCTTTCAAAGCCTGAGCTTCGCGAATTGCAGCTATTAACGGTTGATATTTTAAAAACCATTGCCGAATTTTGCGATAAGCACAACCTACGCTACTATTTGGCCGAAGGCTCACTTTTAGGCGCTATTCGCCACGGCGGCTTTATTCCGTGGGATGACGATATGGACATTGCAATGCCCCGTGAAGATTATGAAAAATTTATAAAGCTTTGGGGCAAAGATACCCACGACCAATGCCGCTTGTTCTGCCCCGAAACCTACCCGAAATACTATTTACCCTTTGCTAAGGTTATATTTATGGGCAAATGCAGATTTTCTTCACTTATTCGTGCGGGACTACGCTCTATGAACGAAATTAAGGGCCCCGGCATTGATATATTCCCCCTTGACGATGTGTCCGATTTAAGCTTTGAGCTTTTAAACCGCGCGGGCAAAATCAGAAAATACCGTAACATATTGCTTACCAAGGTGTTCTATCTTAAAAATCCCAAAAAGCGTAAGCCTTACCGCTTTGCCGCTACCTTCAAAAGCTATAGGGCGTTGCACCAAAAGCTTAATTCTCTTTTAAAGGCCGAACACGGCAAGCAAACCGACTACTACGTAAACTTTGCAAGCGCCTACAACGTTACGAGAGAAATTTTCAAAAAAGATTGCTTTGAACCCGCAAAAGAGGTTGAATTTGAACATATCAAGGTTAAAATTCCTTGCAAGGCTGAAGAAATCTTGTCCCGTACATATGGCGACTTTATGACTCCCCCACCCAAAAATATGCAGGTTTGTCCCCATATGTATATCGTTAAAAAATAAAGACAGTTAAGGAAAATGCAAATGACAAAAACATCCCGTTACAATTATATTGACGTTTTACGCGTAATATCTTCGCTAATGGTAATTGCCACCCACGTTATTATGCACTATATTAGTTGCTTTAAGGTTCATTCAATACCTTGGTCGAGCCTTATGGTTGGCAAGGTTATAACCCAATTTGCAGTACCCGTGTTTTTTATGATAAGCGGTGCCACAATTTTTTCTTCCACCCGTGAGGAAGCATACGGCAGTTTTATTAAGCACCGCCTTTCAAAAATTGCTATCCCCTTTTTAACCTATTCGGTTATTTATTACTTGTTTTACGTTTTTGTAAAAAAAGAATACACCTTAGGCGTGGGCGAATTTTTCAAGCGCTTTTTCGATAAGGATATTCAAGGCCATTTTTGGTATTTATATGCTCTTATCCCGCTTTACTTTTTCTACCCCGCCTTAAAAAAATGCGTACAAGCCCTTTCTAAAAACAAATTGCTGTCTTTGATTATTGCTATTTTTGTTATAGATTCTGCAATACCGCTTATAAATCAGCTGTTGGCATTGTTCTGCGATTTTGAAATTAGCCTTTATTCCTTTGGCAGAATGGGCGTTTACCTTAACTACACACTTATAGGCTATTACATTCACACCTATGTAGCTCCAACCAAGAAAAACGCCGCACTTGCCGCGCTTAGTGGTATACTTTCAAGCTTTGCAATGGTTGCTTTAACCTATTACACGTCAGGCAAAAAAATTGACCAGCAATGGATAGATATTCTCCTAAGCTTTGTGGTTATTCAATCGGTTGGCGTTATGGTAATCGCTAAATGCGCTTACGAAAACATAGTGTTTAAGCCCTTCGCCCAAAATATGCTTTCCAATTTAGGTATGCTTTCCTTCTCGGCTTATCTTGTGCATATGTTGGTGCTTCGTACCATTCAGATTAACATTTCACAAGACTTTATGAAAACCTTACCCAACACCGACGCGGCTGTTGTAATTGCAGCAATATTTGTTATAACGGTTATCATTTGCTACTTGTGGTCTTTCATTGTTTCTAAAATACCCCTCATTAAAAAGATTCTTTAAAGGAGAAGATTTATGAAAATAGGCATTATTTCGGTTAATAATGCACATAATTTTGGCACCGTTATGCAGGCACTTGGCCTTAAATCCTATCTTGAAAGCCAGGGCCACGAAGTCAATATTATAAACTACCGAAACAAAAATATCGAAAAATCTTACCGCCCGGGCCGAGTTTTGCCGGGTAATACTGCCAAATCCAAGCGTAAATACCGCCAAAAGTGGCTTGATGAAGCATTTAAAATGCCTTATATGCCATTGCGCCGTAAACGCTTTGAAAAATTTTTTAGTGAAAACTTTAATCTTACTGTTCCCTGCCAAACGGTTAAGGAGCTTAGAAACGCAAAGTTTGATTTTGACGTTGTTTTCGCCGGTAGTGACCAAATTTGGAACAGCACCATTATCAAAGACCTTGACCCCGCCTTTTTCGGCGACTTCGTTGGCAAAAATACCATTATTGCTTCCTACGGTGCCAGTATAGGCAATGCCACCGTGCCCGAGCGTGAGCTTCCCGTTTTTGAGGAACGCTTTAAGCATATGGACTATATTTCGGTAAGAGAAGAAAAAGCCAAGGATCTTTTTGAAACCTTAACCGATAAAAACATTGATGTTGTATGCGACCCCACTCTTTTACCTAATAGGGATTACTACAAAAATTTTGTTTCACCAAAGCACCCTTACGGCAATAAAAAATATATTTACGTTCACGTTCATCACTATAACTCTAAAGCACCCGAGCTTGTAGCGGCTGCAAAGAAGCTTTCCAAAATGACGGGGCTTCCCATTGTTCACAACGTGCAGACCGCAAAGTTTGAAAATCAGTTAGGCAGAACCGTGGGCGCGGGTCCTGTTGAAACCCTAAACGCAATAGCCCACGCAGAATATATTTTAACCCAATCCTTCCACTTGTCTGTTTTTGCCTGCCTTTTTGAAAAGAACTTTATAACCCTTAAGCGCGACCGCAATAACGACCGCCTTGAAAATCTTTTTGAAAAGTTGGGCCTTTCGGAGCATTTTATAGATCCCGAAAGCGATTTACCGCACTTTGATGATTTAAAGGTTGATTTTAAAGAAGTGCACCGCAAAATGGAGGCTATGCGTCCCGCTTCGGTTAAATTTATTGAAACCGTTTTAAACGGCAAAAAATGTGACCGCATTGCCGACTATTTTACAAGCGGTGATAAATTTACTTGCTACGGCTGTTGCGCTTGTAAGGACGCCTGCCCAACCGAAGCCATTTCAATGAAGCAGGATAGCGAAGGCTTCTATCAACCCGTTATCAATAATGACCTTTGTATAAACTGCGGCAAATGCAACAAGGTTTGCCCCTACAACACAAAAGCTCGCGATACCGAATTTGAATCGGTAGGTTATATGGCCTACGCTAAGGATAAGTTTGATTCTAAATATTCAGCTTCGGGCGGTGTTTTCCCAATACTTGCCAAAAACATTTTCTCCAAGGGCGGATACGTAGTAGGCGTTAAATACAGTAACGATTTAATGCCGATTTACGCCATTGCTTCCACCCTACACGAAGCTAAGGAATTTAGAGGCTCTAAATACGTTGAGCCTAAGCACAACAATATTTACGCCAAAACCAAAAAAGCTTTGGAAACAGGCAAGCCTGTTTTATTCACAGGCGCACCCTGTAAAATTGCCGGCCTTAAAAACTACTTAGGCCGCGAATATGATAATCTTATCACAGCTGAAATTATTTGTGCTTGCTCCTCATCGGCGCGCATATTCAAGCGCTACCTCAACGGTAAGGAAGCACAAAAGAAATCCCCCGTAACCTCTATCGCATTCAGAGATAAATCCAAAGGCTGGAGCAACGTTGCTACCACCCTAAAGTTTGAAAACGGCAAGGAAGAATCAAAATCTAAGCGTTGGAACCTTTACTATCACTGCTTTGTTAGTGCTTATCTTGCAAAGCGCTCCTGCTTTAGATGTGAATTTGTTGGCGATAACAAGATTGCCGACATCACTATGGGCGATTTTTGGGGCTACAACAAGGTAAATAAAAAGCTTAAAGCCGACAAAATTGGCGTTTCTGCCCTTAAGGTTGCTACTAAAAAGGGTATGGACTATTTAGAAGAGGTTAAGGATAACCTTTGCTTACACCAGGTGGCTGTTTCGGATATTTATAACAATAACCATGCTTGGCCAATGAAGTTCACCCCCGAACGCGAAGAAATTTTCCGCGATTTTGCAGCAAGCAAAAGCGGTACTATCGGCATTCTCAAAAAGTACAATTCACGCTATAACAAACCCAAAAAGAAATAAGGAATTCAACAATGCAAAACCAACTTTTTCAAACCGTAATAGCCCCCAAAAATTCTATTTATGAAATAGAAAAAATATTTTCCGAGCATAACACAAAAAGCCTATTCTTAATCGGCGAAGAAAATATTAAAGAAGGCTATTTTCTTAAATTTTTACAAGAATCAAAGGTGAAAATTACTACCTTTAAGAATTTTGCCGCACGACCCACACCAGAAGACTTAAACCGTGCGGTTGAAGCCTTTAAAGCAAACGGCTGCGATTTTATTTTAGCAGTTGGCGGCGGTAGTATTATCGACCTTGCAAAGTGCGTTAAGCTTGCCGTTTTATCGGGCAAGGACATAAGCTTGGCGGGCGAAATTGAAAACCCACACCAAATACCTATTCTTGCTATCCCTACCGCAATTAGCAACGGTAACGAAAGCAACTGCTTTACAGTTTTGTTCCGCAATGGTAAGCGTGAGGTTATTAAAAACGAGGCCTGCCTGCCCGAATACGTCTTATTTGATTCTGATTTCTTTTTTGACTTTTTAAACCTCAACTCTAAAATATGCTATATCGGCGCTATTTGCCGCGCTATAAGTGTTATCTTGAACACCGATGCCGAAGAAGAGCAGTTAGACCCCGCTTTAGCATCGCTTAACACCCTGCTTTCGCTTACTACACGTTTCTTGCGTGGCGAAGAAGCTATTTTCCCCGAAGTGCTTAATAACGTTCACCTTGCTTGCAAGGCTGATTCGCAGCTTTCAAGCTCGGGCACAAGCAGCTTTATAAAATCGCTTTGCGCCGAGACCGGTATTTCGGAAGACTATGCTCGCGTGGTAACCACCCCCGCTTTTTGCCGTATTCTTGCCGATACCGTTGCCAAAAAATATAGCGACACCCGTTTTTCTGAAGAAGAAATTGCTATTCTGAAAAAGCGCTTTGTGCTTTTACGCAATATTTTATGCAAGGGCGAAAGCAATGTTGTAGTTTCAAAGCAGCTGCTTTTCACTATTCAACTGTTCAAAATTGCTCCCCTTGATTATATAGGCGATGAAAGGGTTGCCCTTTTGGCAGAAACCATTATTAAAAATCAACAAAGCTTTACAGTTTCACAAATTAAGGACGTGCTTTACCGCGCCTTTAACAAGGTACCGCTTTACTTCCTTATAAACCACTACAAAAACAACCCGCAAAAGCTTGCCGAGCTTGGCGGCCAATACGACCTTGAAAACCCCAACCAAATTGTAGACGACCCCTTCTATAAGCGCGACAGAGAACGCCGCAATTTTGTAGCGGGTCTTCAAAAATACACCCTTGAAACACTTGTGCTAACTCGTGATTTCTTGGAAAGCCACGGCTTGCGCTTTTACTTAGGCGAGGGCACGCTGCTCGGTGCTATTCGTCACAATGGCTTTATTCCGTGGGATGACGACGTGGATATTGTTATGCCGCGTGATGATTATGACAAGCTAGTCAAACTCGCAAAAAAAGGTGAGATTCCGCCCGAATTAAACTTTGATGCACTTGAAAACAACCCTAAGCATTGGGTTTTGGGTGCCAAAATGCAATTAACACGTCCCACCGAATATATTCAACATAGAGTTACCCCCTTATCTAAGTACAACGGCCCTTATGTTGACATTTTCCCCATGGACTATTGGGATACTCCCGCAGGTGTTAAAAACCATTTTTGTGATATGATTCTTAAATACACCAGAAACGTATTATTTATGAAATCGGGCTACACCAAAAAGCAACTGTGGAAAAAACCCGTGCTTTCATTTTTTATTCGTTTATACCGCCCGTTCATTAAAAATGTTTGGGTAGAAAAATTTGCCCTAAAGCTTATGAAGGCTTCAAACAAAGGCAATCGCAAATACTTAGTAAACCTTGCAAGCTATTATCCCTATTATAAAGAGGTTTTCCCAACCCACTTCTTTGGCGAAGCAAAATACGTAAACTTCGAGGGTGAGCGTATGCCCGTACCCTGTGAATACGACGCTATATTAAAATCCATTTACGGCAAATCGTACGATTCGGTTCCACCCATTAAGGTTGCTCGCGGGCATAGGCACCCCTTCTCGCTTAAAACCCCGCAAGAGCTTGAAGCCGACCTTAAAAAACAAAATATTTAAAATGGGTGAATTTTAAAATGATAACAAAAATCGAACAAAAGAATTTGCTTTGTGCTATTGCCATTCATTCGGGTGTAGACGTTTTACTTAACGCCACCGCCACCCAAGAGCAAAAATGCGACATTCGCGCAAATCTCAACATTATTTTCAAAAACATTATGCCATACCTTCGCGGTGACGAAAAGGATGACGGGTTGCCCCAAGCTGCAAAAAGTATTAAAAAAATACATTCTTCATTAAAAGGCTCACCCTGTGCGCCCTTTATGAAAAAGGCCGCCAAGTTTTTTGATTTAAACGAAGCCGCTCTCTTCTTGGCTACCCTTCCCGCACTTTGCAAAGCAATTTGGAACGAGATAAAAACCTATGAAATTCACGAAGAAGCACCTTGGTTTGAGCGCTTTAACGACGTTGCAAGCGTTATTTGCCGTGGCGAGCCACTTTCGGCTGTTTCTAAACAATTATTGTTTATTCAGGACGTTCTAAAAATCCCCGCTCCCGAATTTACGGGCGACGAAATCTGCCACGCCCTTACCGAAGCCCTTTTAACAGAAGGTGGCAGCTTTAGCTTTAACCGCACCTTTACCGAGGACTTTGTTTATTCTATTTTCCATAAAGTGCGCCTTTCTGAGCTTATGGAGCAATATCAAGAAAAGGGGACCCAAAATACCGATGCCGCTTTGCAAGCTCTTATTGAAGAATACGGCACCGACAATCCCAATATGTTTATTAACGACCCCTTTTACTACCGTAAAAAAGAACGCGCCACCTTTGTAAAGGGCTTGCAAAAATACACCCTTGAAACCTTGGTTTTAACCAAAAAATTCTTGGATGAACAAGGCCTTCGCTTTTATTTAACCGAAGGCACCCTTTCGGGTGCAGTGCGCCATAATGGCTTTATTCCGTGGGATGACGACGTGGATATTGCTATGCTGCGTGAAGATTACGACCGCTTGGTAGAATTAGCCAAGGAAGGTAAAATCCCGCCGGAGCTTAACTTTGATGCACTTGAAAACAACCCTAAACACTGGGTTTTGGGTGGCAAAATGCAGTTGGTAAGAAAAACGCCCTATATTCAACACAAGGTTACCAAGCTTTCAAGGTGCAACGGCCCTTACGTTGATATTTTCCCCATTGATTATTGGAATCGCCCCGCAGGTTTAAAATTTGCCATTGCTAATATTTGCGTTAAGGCTTCACGAAGACTTTTGTTTATGAAAACCGGCTATTCGGTTGGAACAAAGAAAAAGCCCTTACGTATTTTAGGACGTATGATTTTACCCTTCCTTAAAAACAGTTGGATAGAAAAATTTGCAATTAGAAATATGAAAAAATTCTACGGCGGCAACCACAAATATGCCGTTAACCTTTGCAGCTACTATCCCTATTATAAAAAAGTATTCCCGACAAGCTTTTTTGGCGAACCTGTATACATAGATTTCGAAGGCGAGCAAATGCCCGTTCCTTGCGAATATGATTATATGCTTAAAACCGTTTACGGCAAAAGCTATGACACCATTCCGCCCGTGCGTGTAACAAATATGCGCAAGCACGCTTTTGAACTTAACGACGAAGTACAATAATTAAAAACCTTACGAAGTATTACTTCGTAAGGTTTTTTTCTTTATACGCAGAAGCACGGACAAACATAACTTTGTGAGTTGTAAGTGGTGGAATGACCAAGACCCCCTGCGGAACTTACATTCATAGGTGCGCTCTGCCAATAAAAACTTCGCAACCAATATCTCTTACCCGTTTTAATATCGGAATATGTATAAGAACTGTTGTTGTATGTTTTGCTTGGATAGTTAGCAAACTTTTCATAGATTGTGCCTTCTTCTACATTGGATTTTCCTCTTTCGACACCTATTTCCGCAGCAGACAAACTCCAAATTTTCGCCGTACAGGTTCTTTCGGAATATCCATTAGGTTCTTTAATGTATTCTTTTGTTACCGATTTGATAACGCTTTGCAATTCACTACTTAACAAATTAAATATTGGTATTTCATACGTTGTATGCAAGTTGTCGTACCAAGTAGATTTAACTGCAGAAGTGGTAACTAATGTTTTTGTATAGTCCTTAATCCATATAGTAATTCCTGCTAATTCGCCCGTGTCGGTTATGGTGTCGTGGTCAAAGCCTATGATTTCTAATGTGAAATTACTGCCGTCAATGGTTTCAGTTCTCGTATCCCCAACCGAGAATGCCTTTGAAGCTTGACCGCTTTCAGCAAGTTGGGCTATGTATTCCCACGAAGCGGCAGCAAAGGAATAACTTTCTTGCCAAGCACCAACACATTCTAAATTGCCTGTAATATTGGTGGGTTCGGGTGTCCAACCCACAAACATATAATTGTCTTTTTTGGGCGGTGTATAGGTTGCGGTACCACCATAAGCCACTTGCTCGGTGTTTAATACAGTTGTGCCGTCCTCGTCATAGAAAGTAACGGTATAGGTGCGTACACTTTCAGTATAAGCACTATAAACAACCTTATCTTCGGTTATGTTCTTTAATACGTTACTGTCAGCCATGCCACCGTCAACGGAAGTCCAACCGCTATGTGTGTAATTATATTGTGGTGTGCTTTCCTTTGTGGGTGTTTCAATTCGTCCTTGTGTTAAAGGGTCGGGGCAATCGTCACCACTCAAAACAAGCCTTTCAAAAATCACGTTATCCCCATTCTTAAATGTAACACTATGGTAGCCTGTGGGAATACCACCACCGCCACCGCCTGTTATTTCGCTTATCTTTGAAGCAAAGGTATCTATAGTGCCGTCACCGACTGTTACACCCTTGTTTTCTATGGCGGTCTTAATATCGGCTTTTGCTTGTGCTAGCCTTTGAATTTCGGTTGCAATACTCATTTATATACCCCCTAACAAAGTTTCAATATCGCCGATACTTTCTTCAATTCTTTGATCGATTTCGGTGTAAAGTTCATTTGGTATAAATTTAATATCAAGAGTTTTTAACTCACCGGCATATTCTAACGATATACAATTTATGGTTCCTTCGCCACTCATAAACGAATAGTATACATAAGTACCCGTTTCAAGAATATTAAAAGTCATACCCAATTCTTCAAATTCACCTGTCTGTGTAACAGCCCCAATCATAACCGCAACTTCTGTTCCGTTCACTTCATAATTAAATTGATATACCGTACCAAAAGTAAATGAAACTGCCGCCATCGCTGTATCAACATTTAACTCTTGCGAAAAATTAGTATCTATACCGCCAATTGTACCCGAAAGTGAAATAGTAGTATTATTGATGTCTACTTCGGTCAATATATCATCAGTAACTTTGTATAAAACATCACCCATTAAATCTACTCCAACCGCAGGGGGATTTGCATAATCCAATGTAGCGGTTTTAGTTCCCTCATCATAAAAAGGCTTGTCAGTAAGGTCATTCCAACTTGAAACACCGCCACTTGAAGCAATGGCATCGGCAACATATTGCTTGGTAGCAGCGTGTGTGCTTAGATACGCAACATCATCTTCAAGAGCGCCTATCGCATTATCTACATACTCTTGCGAAACACCACCTGAAGCAACGGCGTCGTCTACGTATTTTTTAGTAGCATAGGTTTCTTGCACGGTAAGGTCATATTCCGCAATTCTGCGGTCAACCGTTTGTGCATCGGGATATGTATTTTCAATATAATCCAAAGTGACATAGCCCTGCTTGATAGTTTCTACATCGGTTTCAAGGTTTTCTATTTTGCTTTCAACCTCTTGTACAATTTCGGCCTTGTCGGTATCGGTTAGCGAATATTCTTCGCCCTTGTCGCCTTTCTCACCCTTTTCGCCCTTAAAAACGCCATTATCAGCATCATCACGCACACTCTGCGCAATTTGCTTGGTGTCAATCACCATTTGAAGAATTTGGCTATACTCGCTTTGGGTGGGCTCGCTTGGTTGGTCACCTAAAGTATAACCGCTTTGTAAAACCTCAATTTGCTCCTTAGTTGTGGTGGCAAGGGTTTCGTCTAAAACCCCAAAAACCGAAACCTCAAAGCAATCGCCCTTTAAAACTTCAAATGGAATGTAACATTCATCCTTAGAAAGACACAATGGGTTTTCTTCACAAAGTAGAACGTTAATAGGCTCTACGCCTACGGCCGAAAAAACGGCGGTTTTTTGATAATTATTCCAATTATCGGGAAATAAAAATTTAATCGTTTCGTGTTTTATGCTGTCTGAAACTGCATTGCTTAAAGTATCGCTTCTCAAAGCTAATACGTTATTTGAATGTACTTCAACACAAATCATAAAAACCCTCCTTTTATTTTGATACTCTAATTATGTACCAAAATAAACCGACATTCACCGACATCTTTTTAAAAAGGAGCGTAAAAAACCGACAAAAAAGGCCGTTCCCCAGTTGTTTTGGAAAACGACCGTTATATTTTTATCTATTTTGTTGCAAAACGCCTTTTCCATTTGCTTTTACAAAGGAAACAAATAAGCGCGCCAAAGGCTGCAATTATTATCCAAACTAAAACGGTAAAATTCCAACCAAGCTTTTCGGATAAAATTGCAATACCGTAGGTTGAAATTGCACTACCGATATAGGTGCAGCTGTTTATAATGCCCGAAACAGTAGAAACTCGACCGCTCTTTTCAAAATAGGGCGGTATCATGCAAACAAGCATAAGGTTTACGCCGTGCATAGAACCGGTTAATATTGCCGAGCACAAAATTGATAAAATTGCGCTTTTGCCCGCAAGGATATATATGCCAAGTGCCGATGCAGTGCCCACAAAAAAGAACAAACAAGCGCAGGTTATGGGGTTTGTGAAAACCTTTTGGTAAAGCTTTGTTGCAATACCGAAGCAGAAAATGCTGAATACCGGTAAAACAACACCTGTTAAAATTGAAATGGTGTTGCCCAAATTATAGGTATCCTTAATATAGGAAGGCATCCAGGTTGTGACGCCGTCGCGAAGCATACCCTGAAGCACTATTGCAAACAAAACAAAAAGCATAAGCGGTGTTAAAAGGCGATATTTTTTTGAATTGTCAACCTCAACCTCCTGCTTTTCGCGTTTTTTAATCCCAATTTCATAGGAAAATTTATTCCAGATAAATATCATAACAAGGCCTAATAACGCCGAGAAAAAGAATACCGATTTCCAACCCGAAATTGATATTAACACCGGAGAAAGCAAATAAACCGCAATGGTACCGAAGCTGCTGCCCCACGAAACCTTTGTCGCGGCGTTTTTATAATCCTCAGCCGACAAGAGCGTTGTCATAAGGCGAACAAGCGGCGGCCACATAAGGCTTTGCGCAAAGCCGTTAATGCACCAAACAGCAAGCATTAAATAGGGGCTTTCGCTAAACGGAATGGCAAGATTCATTAAAACCGTAACACAAAGTCCTATACTTACAAGTCTTTTCGGCGAAATTCTGTCACCAATAATTCCACTTATAACCTGACCTGTGCCATAGGTTATAAAACTGCCAGTAAGCGCCATTGAAAGCATACTTTTAGAAATGCCTGTGGCAGTTTCCATTTCTACTATAATAGCACCGTAGTTAATGCGTGTAATATAGCTTACCATATAGGTTAATGCAAAAAGAAAGGTGAGAAAATTTATATCCCTTTTAGATGTAAGTTTATTCAATATATCACCACCGTTTATATCCTCACGCATTATATCAAACCCTAATATTAAAATCAAGCAAAACCGCAGGCCGAAGCCTGCGGTTTATCATTTTATTATTTTGTACCAAATAAACGGTCGCCAGCGTCCCCAAGGCCTGGGAGAATATATCCGTTTTCGTTAAGCTGTCTATCTAAGGTAGAAACATAAACCTGAACGTCAGGATGAGCTTCAGCCAAACGGCTAACACCCTCGGGTGCGCCGATAATGCACATAAATTTAATGTTCTTGCAGCCGCGCTTTTTAAGGGAGTTAATAGCATCAATAGCGCTACCGCCTGTAGCAAGCATTGGGTCGATTACAAGCACAAGCTTGTCCTCAATGCCTTCAGGCAACTTGCAGTAGTATTCGCAAGGCTCTAAGGTTTCTTCGTTGCGGTACATACCAATATGTCCAACACGAGCCGACGGGAAAAGCACGTGAATACCGTTAACCATACCAAGACCTGCTCTAAGAATCGGAACGATGGCAATACCGTTATCCTTTACCATTTGCTGTTTACAGGTTTCAAGCGGGGTTTTAACGTCAACCTCAACAGTCGGCACACCTTCGCGCAAGGATTCATAGGTCATAAGGGTTGTTATTTCTTCAATAAGCTCACGAAATTCCTTCATGCTTGTTTTTTCGTTACGCAAAATAGCAACTTTATGCTTAATAAGCGGATGGTCAAAAATAGTTACGTTGCTATAATTTTTCATCTCCATTACTCTTTTTCCTTTCTGTGAAGAATGATATTTACTATAATACCAAGAATAAGCGCGCAAGCGATTGCGGTAAGTGTTACTTCGCCAATCTTCATTGCCATACCGCCGATACCTGCAATTAGTATAACCGAAACGGTAAAGAGGTTTGC
>JAFVTJ010000103.1 GCA_017503305.1 Clostridia bacterium | reverse complement strand
GGTTAAGCTTTACGAAGAAAAGCGCGGTATTGTTTACGCTACTACCGACGGCAGACTTTATAAGGGTTTAAAGGTCTTATACGTTTTGGCCTTTGTGTATACCATAGTTATGAATTTTTTCTTTATAATGGGTAACGTTTTAAGTGAAACCCGTTTTGAAAACTTAAAAAATTCGGTTTACACTGTTGGCGCATTATCCCTTGTGTTAATTGTGGCTTTGGTTGCTTTGCGCTTTAAAAAGTACATTGTAGCAAACGCTGCAGCATTTGTTCTAAATGCTTTTGGCAGTGTGGCTTTAATATTAACCTTCGCTAAGCTTTTGGAAGACGTTTTGGGTTATAAGGCTTCGTTTTATTGGCGCCATTTAGTGCCGCTTTGCATTTTGGTATTTTTAAGTCTTTGTCTTTCGATAATTGCTATAAGAGCAATTTTGAAAACTCAAAAAAGCTATAAAAAAGTTGTTGAAAATCTTTATCTTTCTCATCAAACCGACGTTGAAAATGCCGGTCTTTCTGATGAAGAGTGGGATGAGGTTTTGAAAAATATATGAAAAACAGTTTAACTGTTATTGCAACGATTAAGACCGATTTTCCAACAAAATTCGGTATTCCTCGTCAAAGCGGACTTGTAAAAACAAAGGCTAAAATTATTTTTGAAGAAGCTTTTCGTGATGAGTCAGCATTAAGGGGCTTAGAAGAATTTTCACATCTTTGGCTTATTTGGGGGTTTTCGCAGAATGCCGAAACCAATTGGTCGCCCACGGTTCGCCCACCGCGACTTGGCGGCAATAAAAGGGTAGGGGTGTTTGCTACTCGTTCGCCTAATAGACCAAACCCGTTAGGTCTTTCAAGTGTGAAAATTGAAAAAATCTTTCGCGACGGTCAAAACGGCACGGTTATAACCGTTTCGGGCGCAGATTTGCTTGACGGCACCCCGATTTACGATATTAAGCCTTATTTGGCTTATACCGATTCTCACCCGGATGCTGTAGGCGGTTTTGCCGATACTGTTTTTGGCGATGATTTGGCGGTTGAATTTTTGCAGGAATGTAAGAAAAAAGTAAACCCCGAAGATTTGGAAAATCTAATAACAATTTTACAAAGCGACCCAAGACCTCATTATCATACCGATGACCGTGTTTATGCTTTTGAATATGCAAAATATCATATTGAATTTAGGGTAGAAAACGGCATTTTAAAGGTTTTGAGTGTTGATAACTTAAAGGATGGCAATAATGTATAAAATTTTATCAAAAAAGGTTTTGAATCCAACTGTTACACAAATGGATATCTATGCACCGCTTGTGGCAAAAAAGGCACAAGCAGGGCAGTTTATTATTTTACGTGTAGATGAAGACGGTGAGCGTATTCCGCTTACCGTTGCTGGTTTTAATAGAGAAAACGGTAGTGTACGCATAATTTTTCAAATTGTCGGCGCTACTACGTATAAGCTTAATTTAAAAAACGAAGGCGATTATATTGCTGATTTTGTAGGCCCTTTAGGCAAGGCAACCGAAACCGACGGTCTTCGCAAGGTTTGTGTTGTAGGGGGCGGTGTTGGTTGTGCTATCGCATTGCCGGTGGCTCAAAAATTAAAAGAACAAGGCTGTGAGGTTCATTCAATAATCGGCTTTAGAAATAAAGATTTAGTTATTTTAGAAGATGAATTTTTAGCCGCTTCTACCAAGCTTACTGTAATGACCGATGATGGTTCTTACGGTACAAAAGGCCTTGTTACCGAGCCTTTAAAAATTGCTTTGGAAAATGGCGAAAATTACGATGAAGTAATCACAATAGGTCCCCTTGTTATGATGAAATTTGTGGTTGCCACGACTAAGCCTTTTGGTGTAAAAACCACTGTTTCTATGAATCCTGTTATGATTGACGGTACAGGTATGTGTGGCGGCTGCCGTTTAACCGTTGGCGGCGAGACCAAATTTGCTTGTGTTGACGGCCCCGATTTTGACGGATTTTTAGTTGATTTTGATGAAGCTATGAATCGTGGTGCTACCTATCGTGATTTTGAGCGTCACGCTTATGAAGAATCTTGCAATTTATTTAAAAAGGAAGTGGAATAATGCCTGCAAATATGTCGCTTAAGCGAAACGAAATGCCGACACAGGATGCGGGTATTCGTTCTACGAATTTTAATGAAGTGGCTTTAGGCTATAGCGAAGAAACTGCTATAAATGAAGCGCTTCGTTGCCTTGAATGTAAAAATATGCCTTGCGTTTCGGGCTGCCCTGTTAATATTCATATCCCCGAATTTATTGCCAAAATTAAGGAAGGCGATTTTGAAGCCGCTTACCAAGTTATTGCTAAGTCTTCTAGTCTTCCCGCGGTTTGCGGTCGTGTTTGCCCCCAAGAAACCCAATGCGAAGCCAAGTGTGTTCGCGGTATTAAGGGCGAAAGCGTTGGCATTGGCAGACTTGAACGCTTTGTGGCTGATTGGCACAATACTCACAATACTGATGCAGTTGTAAAACCCGAAAGCAATGGTCATAAGGTTGCTATTGTGGGCTCGGGTCCTTCGGGTCTTGCTTGTGCGGGTGATTTGGCTAAAAAGGGTTATGAAGTAACCGTTTTTGAAGCCTTGCACGTTGCAGGCGGCGTTTTGGTTTACGGCATTCCCGAATTTCGTTTGCCTAAAGCAGTTGTAAAAAGGGAAGTTGACACCTTAAAGGCTTTAGGCGTTAAGATTGAAACCAACGTTGTAATCGGTAAAACTATTACCGTTGACGAATTGTTCGAGGATGGCTTTGAAGCGGTGTTTATAGGCTCGGGTGCGGGTTTACCGCGCTTTATGGGTATTCCCGGCGAAGCCTTAAACGGTGTATATTCGGCTAACGAATTTTTAACCCGTATAACCTTATGAAAGCCTATAAAGCGGATAGCGCAACCCCCGTTATGCAAACAAAAAAGACGGTTGTTGTGGGCGGCGGTAACGTGGCAATGGATGCCGCACGAACCGCAAAACGCTTAGGCGCTGATGTTACTGTTGTGTATAGGCGTACCGAAAAGGAACTTCCTGCCCGCCGTGAAGAAGTTGAGCACGCAATAGAAGAGGGCATTGTCTTTAAATTCCTTACAAATCCGCTTGAAATTAAGGGCGAAAACGGTTGGGTAAAAAATATTATATGTGAACAAATGGAGCTTGGCGAACCCGATGCTTCAGGCAGAGCACGTCCCGTTAAGATTCCCGATAGTGATTTTGAGGTCGAAGCCGACTGTGTAATAATGTCAATCGGTACTTCGCCGAATCCGCTTATTAAATCGACAACCGATGGTTTAGAAGTTAACCGTTGGGGCGGAATTATTGTAGAAGAAGAAACCGGTCTTACCTCGCGCGAGGGTGTTTATGCCGGCGGGGACGCCGTAACAGGCGCCGCAACCGTAATTCTTGCAATGGGTGCGGGTAAAACTGCCGCAAAGGCAATTGATGAATATATAATGACAAAATAAAAAAGGAACGCGAGAGCGTTCCTTTTAATTTTATATTACTTTACTTAAAAAGTCTTGAAGGCGAGGGGATTTGGGATTGCCGAATACTTCTTCGGGGGTGCCTTCTTCCATGATAATGCCTTCGTCAATAAAGAAAACTCTGTCGGCAACTTCACGGGCAAAGCCCATTTCGTGAGTTACCACCGCCATTGTCATACCTTCGTTTGCTAAGGACTTCATAACTTCTAAAACTTCGCCAACCATTTCGGGGTCAAGCGCTGAGGTGGGTTCGTCGAAAAGCATAACTTCGGGTTGCATACATAAAGCTCTTACAATGGCAACACGTTGCTTTTGTCCGCCCGATAATTGTGACGGGTAAGAGTCTGCCCTGTCGGCAAGACCAACACGTTCTAAAAGCTTCATAGCGCGGTCTTCGGCTTCCTGCTTTGAAAGACCTAAAACCTTAATGGGAGAAATGGTCATATTTTTAAGCACGGTCATGTGGGGGAAAAGGTTAAACTGTTGGAATACCATGCCCATTTTTTGACGGTGTATATTTATGTTTGTTTTGGGGTCGGTAATATCAACGCCATTAAAGTAGATTTTACCGCCAGTGGGTTCTTCCAAAAGGTTTAGGCAACGCAAAAAGGTG
>JAFVTJ010000102.1 GCA_017503305.1 Clostridia bacterium | reverse complement strand
CCTGCACCCAAAACTACAATCTTCTTTTTATCGGTCAGAATTGAAGCATTTTCGCCTTGATATGATGAGTAGAAATAGGGGATATATGCGCCTGTGTGGCAGGTGTCAACCATTTTGTAAACGGGGTAGAGCTTATGCTCGCGGCGGAAGTTGTAAACGTCAATTTCCTTGCAATCCCACATTCTTGCAACGTATTTGTCAGAAAAGCCCATCTTTTTGGCGGCGGTAAGCACTTCTAAACTGTTGGGGTTTTCTTTAAGGCTTCTTTCCATATCAATAATGCGCTTAATGGCTTCAAGGAAGAATGCGGTAATTTTGGTAACCTCGTGTAGCTTTTCGATTGTTACGCCACGGTATAAAAGCTCAGCAATAGCGAAAAGGTTATCATCTCTGAATTCGGCAATATAATCGAGAAGCTCATCGTCGGTCATATTGTCAAATTTGTGGTGGTAAAGGTGGTTAATACCAATTTCGAGTGAGCGGATACCCTTAAGCATACTTTCTTCCAAGGTGGAGCCGATACCCATAACTTCGCCTGTAGCCTTCATCTGAGTACCAAGGATATTAGAAGCGGTGGTAAACTTATCAAACGGGAAACGGGGAAGCTTTGTGATAATATAGTCAAGTCTTGGTTCAAAAGCGGCGGTGGTGTTGGCAACGGCGATTTCGTCTAAGGTCATACCAACAGCAATTTTAGCGGTAACGCGTGCAATCGGGTAGCCACTTGCCTTTGAAGCCAAAGCGGATGAACGTGATACACGGGGATTAACTTCGATAAGGTAGTATTCGCTACTATTGGGGTTAAGCGCAAACTGAACGTTACAACCACCTTCGATTTTGAGTTCTCTGATAAGCTTAATAGCGCTATCGTTAAGCATTTTAAGGTCGTGGTCGTTAAGAGTCATAATAGGAGCCACAACGATAGAGTCGCCTGTGTGAACGCCAACGGGGTCTATATTTTCCATACCGCAAATGGTAATAGCGTTATCGTTGCCGTCGCGCATAACTTCAAATTCAATTTCCTTATAGCCTTTAACGCTCTTTTCAATAAGAACCTGATGAACGGGGGAAAGCTTAAACGCGTTAAGACCGATTTCGATAAGGTCTTGCTCGTTATAAGCAAAGCCGCCGCCTGTACCGCCTAAGGTGAATGCAGGGCGTAAAACTACGGGGTAGCCGATTTCGTTAGCGGCTTCTTTTGCTTCGTCTAAGGAGTAGGTAATGCGAGAGGGGATTGTAGGCTCGCCAATAGATTCGCAAAGCTCTTTGAACATTTCGCGGTCTTCTGCGCGTTCGATACTAGCACTGGAAGTGCCTAAAAGCTCAACACCGCATTCCTTTAAAATGCCCTTTTCTTCGAGTTGCATTGCAAGGTTAAGACCTGTTTGTCCGCCAATGCCGGGAACAATAGCGTCGGGTCTTTCATAACGGATAACCTTTGCTACAAATTCGAGTGTTAAGGGTTCCATATAAACCTTATCGGCAATGGTGGTGTCGGTCATAATAGTAGCAGGGTTAGAGTTGCAAAGTACAACCTCGTAGCCTTCTTCCTTTAAAGCTAAGCAAGCCTGTGTGCCTGCATAGTCGAATTCAGCCGCTTGACCGATAACAATAGGGCCTGAGCCTATAATTAAAATTTTCTTTAAGTCTGTTCTTTTTGCCATCTCTATTACTCCTTAATGTATTTTATACTGTCACCGAGCACGGTGAGCAAGCATTCGCCGTATAGCTCGTAATTTTCAAATGGTGTAGCCTTACCCATTGATAAAAATTCATTGGGGTCAACCACAAACTTTTTATCTAAATCCCACACGGTGTAGCCGCTGTCTTTAATATCAAAGCGTTTTCGTGGGTTTATAGCCATAATTTCAATTAACTTTTCTAAACTTATAATTCCCGTTTTCACAAGGAATGTATACATAACTGAAAAGGCAGTTTCAATGCCAACTATGCCGAAAGCACTTTTTTGGAGGCCCTTGCTCTTTTCTTCCGCGCTGTGCGGTGCATGGTCGGTAGCAATCATATCTATTGTGCCGTCTTTTATGCCTTCTATAAGTGCTAGCCTATCTTCTTCACTTCGAAGCGGTGGGTTCATTTTAAACCTGCCGTTTTCTTTTAAGTCCATATCGGTAAGTACAAGGTAGTGTGGAGCGGTTTCACAGGTGATATCTACACCGTCGGCTTTAGCTTGTCTTATTAACTCAACACTTTCCTTGGTCGATATGTGGCACACGTGGTATTTGCAGCCTGTTTCCTTGGCTAAAGCAATATCACGTTTTATAGGACCCCATTCACTTTCAGAGCAAATGCCTTTGTGACCGTGAAGTCGCGCGTATTCGCCGTCGTGAATGTATCCGCCGTGCAAAAGGCTATTGTCTTCACAGTGGGCTACTATTACTTTGCCAAGTTCTTTAGCTTTTAGCATAGCTTTTCGCATCATATCCTCCGACTGCACACCCCTGCCGTCGTCCGAAAAGGCGAAGGCATCTTTAAGTCCGTCAAAATCCGAAAGTTCATTTCCCAATTGACCGACCGTTATCGAAGCGTAAGGATGAACGTTTATCACGGCATCCTTTTCAATGATTTCAATCTGAGCCTTCAAATGTTCCACACTGTCGGGTACGGGGTTAAGGTTCGGCATTGAGCAAACGTCAGTGTAGCCACCCCTGGCACAAGCTAAAGTACCGCTTTTAATGGTTTCTTTATATGAAAAACCCGGCTCTCTTAAATGAACGTGAACGTCACAAAAAGCCGGGAAGACATAACAATTATTAAAATCGACAACAAAACCACCCAAATTAGTCGGAAAGTCAATAGCTTCAAATTTACCGTTTTTGTAAACTTTTGCATTTTTAATGCTATCCATAAAACTACCGCCTTTCAAAAAAACACCCTGCCGCAAGGCAAGGTGAATATGACAATAAGCAGTATAACCCCTTGGGGCTATACCATAAAAAACATATTACAATCTTGCCGGCGTCACAGCACCGTGTTTAAAGATTTATTTGTTTCATATATTCTACCACTTATATATTATATTGTCAAGAAATTTAAGTTAAAAAATGAATTGTAAATTATAAAATTATGTGGTATAATAGATTGAATTTAAACGTTAGGAGAAATGTAAGTGTCATTTCCGCTTGATAAAATAAGAAATTTTTGTATTGTGGCTCATATCGACCACGGCAAATCCACCCTTGCTGACCGTCTTTTAGAGCATACCGAATCGGTGGCTCAGCGCGATATGGAGGAGCAAATTCTTGACAGTATGGATTTGGAAAGAGAACGCGGTATTACTATTAAAGCGCACGCTGTTACTCTTTATTATAATGCCAAGGATGGCGAACAATATGAGCTTAATTTAATAGACACCCCAGGCCACGTTGACTTTAACTACGAGGTTTCGCGTTCCTTGGCCGCTTGCGAAGGCGCGGTGCTTATTGTTGACGCTTCACAGGGTATTGAAGCACAAACCCTTGCCAACACCTATTTGGCGGTAGACCACGGGCTTGAAATTTTGCCTGTTATAAATAAAATTGACTTACCTTCTGCCGACCCCGAGCGTATTAAGGGTGAAATAGAGGATATTATCGGTATCCCTGCCGACAATGCGCCCTTAATTTCGGCTAAAACGGGTATTAATATTGAAGAAGTGCTTGAAAAAATCGTTACCGAATTTCCTGCTCCCAAGGGCGACCGTGAGGCACCCCTTTCGGCGCTTATTTTCGACTCTTATTATGACCCGTATAAGGGCGTTATAGTATATTTTCGTGTTATGAGCGGTAAATTAAAATCGGGCGATACTATTAAAATGATGGCGACAGGCGCCACCTTTGATACTGTCGAAATCGGTAGAAAAAGCGCTATGTGTATGGAGCCTTGCGACGTTTTAGAAGCAGGCGAGGTTGGCTATTTGGCGGCATCCATTAAAACTGTTTCGGATGCCCGCGTAGGCGATACCATTACCCTTGCAAACAATCCCACACCCCAAGCGCTTGAAGGCTACCGCAAGGTAAACCCCGTTGTTTTCTGCGGTATTTACCCTGCCGACGGCGCGAAATATCCCGATTTGCGTGATGCACTTGATAAGCTGCAACTAAACGATGCTGCGCTTCTTTTCGAGCCTGAAACCTCAAACGCTTTGGGCTTTGGTTTCCGTTGTGGATTCTTAGGACTTTTGCATATGGAAATTATTCAGGAAAGATTAGAGCGTGAATATAATCTCGATCTTGTAACCACCGCACCCAGCGTTGAGTATAAGTTCACATTAACCTCGGGGGAGACTATCACGGTTGACAACCCCACAAACTACCCCGACCCCGCAATTATTGCCGAAGCGCTTGAGCCTGTGGCAGACGTTCACATCTATTCGCCGAGCGAGTATGTTGGCACAATTATGCAGCTTTGCGAAGAACGCCGCGGTGTTTATACCGATATGAAGTATATGGGTGACCGTGTTGATATTCACTACATTTTGCCCATGGGTGAGATTGTTTACGACTTTTTTGATGCCCTAAAATCCCGTACACGCGGCTACGCTAGTTACGATTACGAAATGAAGGGCTACGAAAAATCCAAGCTTGTTAAATTGGACGTTTTATTAGCGGGCGATATGGTCGATGCGCTATCCTTCATTGTTCACAGCGATAATTCTTACACACGCGCTCGTAAAATTGCCGAAAAATTAAAGGAATATATTCCAAGACAGCTTTTCGAAGTTCCTGTTCAGGTTGCGGTTTCGGGTAAGGTTATTGCGCGCGAAACGGTAAAGGCTATGCGTAAAGACGTGCTTGCTAAGTGCTACGGCGGTGATATTACCCGTAAGAAAAAGCTTCTTGAAAAGCAAAAAGAAGGTAAAAAGCGTATGCGCCGCTTAGGTACTGTTGAAGTTCCGCAAGAGGCATTTATGGCAGTATTAAAATTAGATGAATAGGTGATAAAATGACCAAACGTCAAAAAGCGATACTTAGAAGAAATCTGTTTTTAACTGTTTGCGCTGTTGTGATTATTGCGATTATCGCCTTGGCGGTTTATGTTATTTCGGTTTTGGGGGACGGCAGTACTACCGATAATTCCTCTTCGCAAATAACCCAAAGTAATGATTCAAGCACAACCTCAAGCGAAATAGTTTCTTCCGAAGAAATAACCTCAAGCGAGAACGCGGTTTCACTACCTAGCGATATGCCGCACGATTTGGACGTAGACTTTGAAAATTTAACCCTTGTTAACGGTTGGAATCCTTTGCCAGACGATTTCGATTATGAGGGGCATTTAACCGAGATTCCCAAAAAGTATATAAAGGGCTCGCTTACCCAAATTGATAAGGAAGTTTGGCCCTACTTAAAGGAAATGCTTGACGATGCAAGGGCCGAAGGAATTGATATTGGAGTATGGTCGCCGTATCGTTCCTACGCTACACAAAAATGGCTTTTTCGAAAAGCAGGTGCAAAAGCAGATTAATAACGGCGTACCTAAAGAAAATGCCGAAGACGTTGCCGCAACAATAGTGGCACGCCCCGGTACTAGCGAGCACAACACAGGTTTAGCGCTTGATATAAACTGTGCTAACCATTCCTTTAAGGAAACTAAGGCTTATAAATGGTTGCAGGAAAACGCCGAAAACTACGGCTTTATAATGCGCTACGCCGAAGATAAGCAGGAAAAAACAGGCGTTATTTACGAATCGTGGCACTGGCGCTTTGTAGGCGTAAAAGCCGCCCACGAAATTAACGACCTCCAGATGTGCTTGGAAGAATACGTGGAATATAAAAACAAATAAAACAAGAACCTTCCGTATGGAAGGTTTTTTGTATTTTATAAGGCATTTTACACACACTATTTGAAAGATTGGTGGGGATAAAATGTCAGGGCAGATAAGTGATTATAAGAATATTTTTTTAAGCGG
>JAFVTJ010000101.1 GCA_017503305.1 Clostridia bacterium | reverse complement strand
TTGGTAACAGCCGTATCTTCGGATATCAGAAAGACGGTAAGCGGCTAATCATAGATGAAAGCCAGGCGCCCATGGTCCGTGACTTATTTAGACTTTATGCTACCGGCGAATATAGTATGAAACAGCTTGAAAAGCTTTTCTATGAGCAGGGCTATCGTAACTATAACGGTAACAAAATTGCTCACACCACGATGTCGGGCATTATCTCTAATCCCAAGTACAAGGGTTACTATGTAGGTAATAAAGTTCGTATCGTTGATATGTTCACTAAAAAACAGAAATTCTTACCTCCTGAAGAATGGGTTATGTTTAAGGACGAAACCGGTGAGGTCGTTCCTGCTCTTGTTTCTGAGGAACTATGGGACAAGGCTAACGAAGTATTACGTCGCAGAAGTGAAGACGTAAAGAACCGTCAGGGTGTTTGTAACCACGCTAACCTGCTTACCGGCAAACTGTTCTGTTCTCATTGTGGTGCTGCTTACTATCGCAGAGAATCCAAGAGCAAGGACGGAACTGTCAATTCCAAGTGGGTATGCTCTAATAAGATTAACAACGGTGCTGATGCTTGTCCCTCTTTTCCTATATATGAGGACGAAATCAAACCTATCCTATTTGAAGTATTTAGTGAGACCAAGGTTGACGTCGAGGCATTGCTTGAGACTTATACAGAAATGTTCAAGTCATTAGAAAATGACGATGAAGCATCCAAGCAGATAGCAGAACAGAAACGAATCATCGAACTTGGTGAGCAAAAGAAAAACAAGCTGCTTGAGCTTGTGACGTTCGGTTCTATTACTAATGCAAATTTTAAGTCAATGACTGACAATTGCGACCGAGAAATTGATGAAGCACGAAAAGCACTTGCAGAACTTGAAGAACAGCTTTTCACTCAGGAAGAATATCAGAAGCATATACGTGAAGTGAGAGCTCGTTTAGAAGCAGCGATCAGAGACGCAAGCACAGGTATGATTACTAACGAGTTTGTGGCCCAGTACATTGATAAGATCTTTGTTACAATGGAAGAGGACGATCTTGCAAGGCTTGAAATCAAGATATTCACAGGCAAAAGTACAGAAAAGTGGCTCCAGAAATTAAGAGGTCGTACGGGTCACACGTTGAAGAAGATGATCGAATCTTACGAAAACAGTATGAAATAATTTTATATAGATTTGCTATTCATACTAAGCAAAAGCGAGGCTTTAATAAGCCTCGCTTTGTATTTAGTTTATTAAAATATCACCGGTTGAGCCGTGCGTAAAATTTTCAATAGTATTTCTAGGCACGATTCTCATAACGCCTTCGTCTATTTTGTTTTTCTTACCGTTAGTGTAAGTAAACAACTCGCCTGAATCAGCATAATAATCGTAGTTTTTCAAATAAACCACTTCTCCGGCCGAGTTAAAATTAAATAAGCCTACACTATCATCAATTGTGGTGGTTTTACCGTTTTGCAAAATTTCAAGCTCGCCATACTGCAAGGTGTAATCCCAATTCTTCAAATACACAAAAGCATCCAAAGTTTCAGAATAATTAACACTATACATCAACACGCCTTCCGCAGCTAATTTTTTATTAAAATAAGCATCAGCAGCAATTGCATCATAATTTTTATAATAGAATACACCATCTTCCGTAACGATTGGCGGGTATAGAATAACTTGGCTATCATAAAACTTGGGTTCACGCGGTTTCTTACCTAGAATCTTCATTTCGTAAAGATTACCAGAGTTGCGGCTATCATCTAAATCGTCAATAAAGTAAACAGTTTTGGCATCAGGCGAAATAAAGTAATCACGGTTTTCAGCAAATCCAATAACGCTTGTACTACTTTCCAAGGCAAGTTCTGTTACTGTTAAATCTGTAATTTGCTGCTCCAATTTAGCGCGCATAGCGGTAATGCTATCAATTTCAGAAATTTTCACCTTTTTAAGCTTTGAAAAATCTGCGGTTAAGAAAATTAGCGCAGGCTTTTCATCGGCAATTGCAGAATACTTAACGTAAAGAGTATTTTCACTTAATTTCTTTTCCTTTTTACCTTCGTAGTAACAAAGAGTGTTGGCAGTTTGGGTAAACCTTTCGTACCCAATTTCCGAACGGATTGTTTCACGGTTTGCCTTTTGTGTCCATTGACTACTCGCTTCTTCATAGGCGGAATAGACATCATCGTAATCTTCAAGCGCCTTATCATACTCTTCATCCG
Organism: Clostridia bacterium; assembly: GCA_017503305.1. The sequence continues at coordinate 5,897 of JAFVTJ010000101.1, read as the reverse complement.
AAGCATAATCCCAGCGCGAAGGATAAGGCACAAATTGCGGTCTTTGCATTTTTTCATCGGTTTCTTTCATATCATCTTCAAGATAATCTTCAAGCTTTAAGGGCTCGGCTTGGGATTTAAGATAATAGATTTCGCCCGAATCATAATATTTAACTATTTCGAGAACATCCGAAGCAATAGTCTTAAGTTTGCCACCCTTTTCAATCTTGAAAAGTTCTTTGTTTTTTTGAAAATAAACCGAATTTATATCGTGGTTTACAATTCTAAAGCTTTCGGGGTTGTAGGCAACCATTTCTTTAGCTTTGTTTTGTTTATAGTAAAAAATTTCGCCACTATACTTTAAATATATAATTTCTTTTCCGTCTTTAGAGGTAACAAACTCGGAAACGTTAGTATCAATTTTCGTTTTCTTTGCAAAGTCGTTTTGGTAAAGCGCGCTGTCAGAACCGGCAGTATATGTTACTACCTTACACGATTCATCTACACCGTAGTCCTTAACAGCTTCATCAAGTAATTTAGGTTTGGAATTTTTATCGTGTGGGTTAAAATAATAAAGCGAAAATCCACCCATAATATCGGTTAAATGATCCGGGAAAAATAGTGTTTTGCCGTCCTTACTTAAAATACAACGTGAATCCAAGATATCGGCCTCGGTAGAAAAATCACTATCGTAAATTTTATCATCCAAAATGTTTGCTAAATCAACAAGTTGTGTTGTAACACGCACGGGCGAAGCAGTTTTGCTATCGGTAAAAAACAGCTCGCGGTCTTTTACGTATAATGTATGGCTATATTGCGGTTTAGGATTGCCAATAGTAGTCAAAAGGATTGTTACAACCAAAATGACAGCCACAGCAATAGGTGTTATTATTTTAACCTTTTTGGGTATCTTCTTAAAAAACGGTTCTTTTTCGGGCGCTTCTTTTTCGGGCGCTTCTTCTACAGTCTCCGGCTCCTGCAAAACCGCACCACAAGAAGTGCAAATCAGAGCATCGTCTTCCATTATATTGCAACAATTAGGACATAAAATCATTTTACTATCCCCCTTTTTTACTGTGTATTAATTATATCATACAAAAATAGCATATGCAATACGAAAAGTTTATCTAATATTAAATATTTTTTATCCAATTTTAAAATAAAAAGCGAAGCCAAAATTACGGCTTCGCTTTAAGCTAAAAACACTTAATCTTTAAAAAATAAGGGCAATTTTTCAAGGAAAATAATATCGGTTCTGTCAGCAGCGTCACCTTCAGCTAAAACAGCGCAGGTTGCAGCTTCAATAGCGCCTGCTTTTTCCACAAGCTCACGCACAGCGGCTAAGGATTCGCCGGTGCTTATAACGTCGTCAACAATAAGAACGCGCTTGCCCTTAATCATTGCTACTTCCGATTCGCCAAGGTACAAATGTTGTTCCTTATCGGTTGTAATGCTTCGAACACTAACTCCTAAAGAATTGCGCATATAAACCTTAACGCCCTTGCGAATAACAATATAAGGCTTACCGCTTTGGCGTGCCATTTCGTATGCTAAGGGAATACTTTTAGCTTCGGGAGTGATGATATAATCAAACTCGGGAGCTTTTTTAAGAAGTTCTTCACTTGATTTAACAGTAACTTCAACGTCGCCAAAAAGAATAAAAGCGGCTATATCAAGTTTATCACTTACAGGGAATTTTTCCAAGTTGCGGTCAACACCTGCAATTTTCATACTATAATATTCAGACATAATTAACATTCCTTCAAAATTATTTTATACCAAAGGTTTCAATAATATAATCCATATCCTTATCGCCTCTACCCGAAAGGTTAATAAGAATAGAACCGTGCTTCATTGTTTTCGCCAATCGGATAGCGTGTGCTACCGCGTGTGAGCTTTCTATAGCGGGAATTATACCTTCTAAACGAGCCAATTTAAAGAACGCATCTACTGCTTCTTCGTCATCAACCACATCGTATTTAACGCGGCCCAAATCACGTAAAAAGGCATGTTCAGGACCGGAAGAAGGATAGTCAAGACCACTGGCAACCGAGTATACCGGTGCGGGCTCGCCGTTTTCATCCTTAAGCATAATACTGTTAAAGCCGTGCATAATGCCCTCTTCGCCGTATTGAAGACTTGCAGCGTGGTCGCCAAGCTTTGTTCCCTTACCCAAAGGCTCAACACCATAAATTTCAACCGGGTCATTAAGGAAGCCTGAGAAGAAACCTGCCGCATTAGAACCGCCGCCAACACAAGCGGTAATAATATCCGGCAAGTGGCCTGTCATTTCAAGGAATTGTTCCCTTGCTTCAATACCAACAACCTGTTGGAAATCGCGCACCATCATTGGGAAGGGATGCGGGCCTAAAACCGAACCTATGCAATAAATACAGTCCTTATATTCCTTGCTGTAAGCGTCAAAAGCGGCGTCTACAGCTTCCTTAAGGGTTTTAAGACCGTGGGTTACCTCGATAACGTTTGCACCCAATATCTTCATTCTGGCAACGTTTGGAGCTTGCTTTTTAATATCAACCGAGCCCATATAAATATCACATTCAAGGCCAAAATATGCCGCAGCAGTAGCAAGCGCTACACCGTGCTGACCGGCACCGGTTTCAGCAATAATCTTCTTTTTACCCATATATTTTGCAAGCAAGGCCTCACCCATGCAGTGATTCAATTTATGCGCGCCTGTATGGTTTAAATCCTCACGCTTGGCGTAAAGCTGAACGTTGCCCAAAGAATTGCTAAGGCGTTCTAAATGGGTAATGGGAGTAGGTCTTCCCTGAAATTCCTTACGTACACGGCGAAGCTCGTTAATAAACTTGCGCGACTGACAAATGGAAAAATACGCTTGAGTAATTTCTTCCATAGCAGCCTTAAGCTTAGGCTCAATATAGCATCCGCCATAGTTACCGAAATAGCCGTTTTCATCGGGATAATTTTTAAAATAAGTATCAAAGTTTACATTGTTAAAATTCATTTTGCATTTTCCTTTCAATCATTTAATAAATAGTTTATAAATGTTGAAATTCACCATCGTTTAGTTAATAAAAACATAGTATCACCAAAAATAAAAAAGTCTTGTCCCGCAAATTCGGGACAAGACTTAATAATCCTGCGGTGCCACCCGAGTTGCCCCAAAGGGCCTCTCAATCTTACACAAAAATGTAAGCCGAATTGGTAACGGGCACGGAACCCCGTCGACTGCTACTCGCATAAAGCTTTCGGTCGCCCTCATAAGTCCATTCACTTAACCGCCAATTGCAATATTTCCACCGTCAACTGCTCTCTAAAAATGCACGGTAAAGCTACTATTCTTAATCACAGGTTTAAAATATAAAACTTAAAAATTAGTCGTTTTTGAAGAAGCTCATAACATCGTCATAAGTTTCGTCTTCATCGGTTGTAGTGCCTAAGATAGAACCAAGAACGTCTGCCTTGTTGTCCTTCTTGTCGTCGCCAAGACCAGTAGCAACAACGGTTACACGGATGGTGTCTTCGATAGTTTCATCAAGCTGAGCACCCCAAATAATTGTAGCATCGGGATGAGCCATATCAGAGATGATAGAAGAAGCAAGTTCAACTTCTTCAAGGCCGATATCAACAGAACCGGTAATGCTAATGATTACGCCGCGAGCGTTATCCATTGAGGTTTCGATAAGGGGACTGTTAATAGCCATACGAGCAGCTTGTTCAGCCTTATCGCGACCTGTTGCAATACCAACGCCCATGTGAGCATAGCCTGCATCAGCCATGATAGATTTAACGTCAGCAAAGTCAAGGTTAACAAGTGCAGTAACGTTAATAAGTTCAGAAATGCTTTGTACACCTTGGCGGAGAACGTCATCAGCAATATCGAATGCGTTCTTGAAGGTGATCTTTTCATCAGAAACGAACTTAAGACGTTCGTTGGGGATAACAACCAAGCTGTCAACGTGTTCACGTAATGCAGCAATACCTGCTTCAGCCTGAGTCATACGCTTTTTACCTTCGAAAGCGAAAGGCTTTGTAACGATACCAACAGTAAGGATACCTAAATCTCTAGCAATAGCAGCGACAACAGGAGCAGCACCTGTACCAGTACCGCCGCCCATACCTGCGGTGATGAAAATCATATCAGCGTCGCGGATAGCAGCTGCGATTTCATCACGTGATTCTTCAGCTGCAGCATTACCGTTATTGGGGTTACCGCCTGCGCCCATACCCGCGGTGGTCTTATCACCGATTTGTAACTTAACATCGGCCTTAGATTTAAATAAAGCTGCCTTATCGGTGTTGATAGCAACAAACTGTACGCCCTTAACACCAGCGTCAACCATGCGGTTAACAGCGTTACCGCCGCCGCCGCCTACACCTACAACTTTAATTTGAACAACATTTGCTAATTCTTCTGCGATTTCAAATGGCATTTTAAATTCCTCCGTCTTTATGTAAATTAGAAAAATGTACACTATTATTCAATCATACATATAAATAATAACACACATTTTTTAAAATTTCAATAGTTTTATTACAATTTTGTTACTTTTTTTATTTTGTGCTATTTTCTACAAAAATGCCTTGAGTATTTTGGCTATTCCACACACTCAAATCTATCTTACCCTTCTTGTTTTTGGGGATGCTTTCAATCATTGTTTTAAGATGCTTGATTTTATGTTCTAAGTCGGCAGTGGAACCGAATTCAACAGTAAAGCGATTTTCAACCTTTGCCTTCAAACTATACCGATTGCTAATATCAACCTCTTGAAGTGAAAGACCGCTTGCAACTAAATTATTTATAACGTTTTCTACCAAATCGTTAGAGCTTTCATCCGAAAACTCTAAAGCAGTACCAACCTTGCACTTAAACTTTGAAGCAACAACTTCGATTACGTTTTCGGGCTTTTCATCATAAACCTTTAGCACCCAACCGCTTTCGCTTACCGTGTAGTACTTATTACCGAACTTATAACAGGCAAATTCCTTCGCTTCTTTAACCTTTATTGTAAGAGTATCGGGCAAAGTGCGCTTAAACTCTATACTCTCAATAAACGGTAGCTTGGTTTTTAAAGCTTCTAAAGTATCCTTTTTAGAAATTGCAAAGAGGTTATCCCCCACTTCAATTTGAGAAGCCTTTACAATTTCGCTTTGGGTATAGTGCCCGCTTCCGCTTGCATTTATATTTTTAATCGGAAAGAAGACAGTAAATGATAAAATTGTGCCTACAATCAACAAAATTACTATAAAGAAAACAAGCAAAATTCTTGATCTGCGTTTTCGCATTTGACGTTGTCGTTCTTTACGTTTTTGTAAAAAGGGATCATTTGGATAATCTTTTTTCAAAAAATCATTCCTTAAATTATTTTAATATCTGCATTAAGCGATTTTAAATTTCCAACCAAATCATCATATCCTCTAAGAATATGTGAAATTTCATTTATGGTCGTTTGCCCGTTTGCCGCAAGGGCTGCAGTAACAAGGGCTGCCCCGCCGCGAAGGTCGGTGCATTTACAGGTAGCGCCCGAAAGAGAACTAACACCTTCAATAACGGCTATTTTGCCCTCGGTTTTAATTTTTGCGCCAAGTCTATTTAGCTCATCAACGTATCTAAAGCGATTTTCAAAAATGTTTTCCACAAAAACCGAAGTGCCATCTGCCAAAGCAAGCATTGCCACAACAAGCGGACCCGCATCGGTTGGAAAACCGGGATAAACTAGACTTCTAATAGTAGGAACTCGGCCAAGCCGTTTTTGTGCGCTAATGGTAATGCTTTTGCCCGAGGCCGTAATATCACACCCTGCTTCTCTAAAGATTGAAAGCATTGAAACCATATGCGAAGGCATAAGGTTTTCCAAGGTGATTTTGCCGCCTGTAACTGCTGCGCAAGCAACAAAGGTTGCAGCAACTATGCGGTCGGGGATTATTGTGTGAAC
>JAFVTJ010000100.1 GCA_017503305.1 Clostridia bacterium | reverse complement strand
TCAATCATAGCCGCGCTGGTGTTAAGCGCTGCCGTTATTGCGGTAAGGTTGGATTTTTCGGCCGCTATTAAGGAAACCAGTTGATTTTCCTTAAGCTTTAAATCTAAAATAGCCGATTGCTTCTGGTTGGCTTTTGTCTTTGCCTTGGAATTTGCGATTAGACCTATTAAAACAAAAATAAGTGCTAAGCTTAAGCCGCCAACTGTTAAAAATTGGCTTATAAGATATCCGCCGGCGCCTAAGATGGCAAATACACTTGCCAAAACAAACCAAACTGTGCTAAATGGCTTTTGTGTGTTTTGTTCTAACTTTGTAATTTGCTCGCTAATGCTTTGTTTTTCTTCTTCAAGACAAATAATCTTTTTTTGCAAAGCTTCGGCGTTTTCTGGTGTAGCGCTGCTGCCTGCGTTTAGCGCAAGGTTAAGGTTGCTTTCTAAAAGCTGATTTTCATTCTGCTTACTAGAAATTTTGTCCTTAATTTTTTGAATTTTAGAAAGGCAAAATTCCACCTTTCTAACAAACATTTCGTCAGCAAGCTTGCCGTCTGTAAGGGTTAGCTCTTTATTGATTTCATCAAGCTTTTCCTTTAAATTAAGCAACTCTTTTAATTTTTCACTGTTGCGAAGGTCGTTTTCAGAGTCAAGCTGTTGCTTTAAAAGGCTTGCCTTTTGTTGTAAGACTTCAATTTCCGAACGAATTTCAGCAAGCTTTTGGTTTGCTTTTCCAATGATTTCTTGTGTTTGGGTAGCCTTTTGCAGTTCTTTTTCCAAATCGGCGCAAAGCTTTAGATTTTTATCGTATACACCCGAGCGGCCGCTTTTAGACATAAGCTGGGTTTTTGCGGTTTCAAGCCTTTTGTTGACCGCATCGTAGGAGATGGTTTCGTCACCGGTTAACGCAATGTTTGAAAGCTTGCCGTTAAGCTCGCCAATACCGGCATCATTAGTATCGGGAAAACCGAATTGACCTATAAAAATGCTTCGCTCAAAGGCCGACACCGAAAGGCCGAAAAGCTTTGAGCCAATATCTGCCGCAACCGTTTCGGCGGTGCCAAGGCTTAAATCAAAAAGGGTAACCTTGTCAGTAGAGTTGGAACTGCCGAAAATGCGCTCTAATCTATAACTGCGTCCATCCTTTTCAAAAATGATGTAGCCCGCCATTTGCGATTGGTCCCAAGGGGTGTATCTTTTGCGCAAATTTTTGCTTAGCTGTGCGCTACCGCGTTCGGTACCGTAGAACATCATTTTAATAAAATTCATAATAGTGGTTTTGCCGTTTTCGTTTTGGCCGTAAACCACGTTGAAGGAATTTTCAAGGTTTAAATCAAGATTTTTAATGCCACCGAAGGCTGCAATATGTAAAGCTTTAATCTTCATTGTATTTCACCTCGCCGGTAAATGCCTTAAGGCCTAACTTTAAGGCGCTTTTTAAAGCCTCGTCATCGGGGCTTTGGTTTATTTTTGCAAGCATATTTTTAACAAATACACCCTTTAATGAGGTCTCGCGTGCGAGGGCTTCAAAATCAATTTTATATTCGGTAGAATCTTTAATTTTTACAAAATAAACCTGGTTTGAAATGCGGGCGCAAAGCTCGTCCTTATTAAGCTCGAAGCCTTCGGGAATAAGACCTGTAAGTTCAATTTTATAAAGATTATCGTCAAAATTTTGGTGGTTTTCTTCTAAAACCTTTAAAACGTGAACCGCAATATCTGTAATGCCAGTAATATCAATTTTTTCGTGTATATGCTCCCTTTTGGAAACCTTAACAAACTCTAAATCGCACTTGCCCTTGCCAATTTCACCCAAATAAACGCCTTTAGCATCCAATTCGTCAAAGCCTTGGCCTTCGGGACAACCCGGGTAGGCAAAAAAGGTGTTGTTTATCTTACCTATAGGTGTGGCCTTATGCACGTGGCCTAAGGCAATGTAATCCATACCGCATTGCTTAATAAATTTTGGGGTTATGGCGTTGTAATCGCTGTTAAGGTCGCCCTTAAGCTCGCCGTGTTGAACTAAAAGATTTATATAATCGTCTTGCGGAACTGTAAGGGAAAATACCTCCTCGCCTTGAAGGTGCGCAGTTTCAAAGGAACGACCGTAAACGCGGGTTTTAATGTCCTCAAAGGTGAAAAGGGTATCGTCTCCGCCTAAAACGTAAAGATTTTCGGGCGGAGTGTTTTTTATAAAGGGGGAGGTGGCGTTAAGTGGGTCGTGATTGCCGGCACAGTAAACCACCTTTATGTGCGGAACGGCTGCAATTTTTTGCAAAACTGCGGTTATAAAGGTGCTTTCAATATCGTTAGAATCAAAAAGGTCGCCCGCAATGGCAATAATATCCACATTGTGCCGGTTAGCCAAATCGATAATATTTTCAAAAGTAACTAGGGTTTCAAAGCGGCGCTTGTCGGCATTATTACCCAAAAATGAGTATGCTGCACCGATGTGCATATCCGCTAAATGCAATATTTTAACAGTATTCAAGGTGACTCTTCCTTTATTTTTCATTACTTTACATATAATAACATAATTTTGCATTTTTTTCAATTAAAAAAATGCTTTTAAAATTGACTTTAGCGCTTTTATGTGTTAAAATGTTTCTATATCAAAAAAGAGGTGCAATTATGGAGAAAAATAATTTTAACGATTTGTTTTTTGATGCGATTTTAACCCTTGAAACAAGGGAAGAACTTTATAAATTTTTTAGCGATGCTTGTACCCCTAAGGAAATTGCTTCAATAGCACAACGCTTTGCCGTGGCAAAAATGCTTAACGAAAAGCAAATTTATAATGATATTGTTAAAGCAACAGGCGCCAGCACCGCCACAATAAGCCGCGTAAATCGTTCTATTAACGAAGGTTTTGAATTGGCTTTCGAAAGGCTTAAATAATATGTATCAAAATTTTGCGGCGGTTTATGATAATCTTATGTGCGACGTTGATTATGAAAAACGCACCGATTATCTAATTAGCCTTTTTAAAAAATACGGTAAAATGCCAACTCTGCTTTTAGACGTTGCTTGCGGTACGGGCGGTTTTTCTAACTGCTTTTGCGAGCGCGGGGTAGAGGTTATTGGCGCCGATATTTCGGAAGAGATGCTGTCAATAGCGCGTGAAAAATCGTATGATAAGGGTAACGATATTCTTTACCTTTGCCAAAGTGCGCAAGAGCTTGATTTGTACGGCACGGTTGACGGTGCTATTTGCTGTCTTGACAGTTTAAACCATATAACCGATTATCGTGAGTTTTGCAAGGCCATAAAGCGCATCGCTCTTTTCTTGGAAGAGGGTAGCCTTTTTATATTTGACCTTAATACCGAATATAAGCACGAGCAGGTTTTGGGCGATAACGTTTTTGTTATAGAAAATGATGAGGTATATTGCGTTTGGGCAAACACCTTTAATAAAAAAGATTGTTCGGTAGATATTGCACTTGACTTTTTTGTGAACGAGAATGACACATATTATAGAATGAGCGAGGATTTTTCCGAACGCGCATATTCTAAAAATCAGGTTGAGGCCGCTTTGAAAAAGGCAGGACTTGAAATTGTAAAAATTTTTGATGATATGACAATTAAACCGCTAGCTTCTAAAAGTGAACGCGCGGTTTACGTTACCAGAAGGGTGAAATAATGGGCAAACTTATAAGATGTATAACAAGTGAAGGCGCGGTTATGGTGTCGGCTGTGGACAGTACCGATATTGTAGCCAAGGCAGAACAAATTCACGAAACCTCGGCGGTGGTTACTGCGGCACTTGGCAGAATGCTTACCGCCGCTTCTATGATGGGTAATATGCTTAAGGGTAAAGATAACACCATATCTTTAAAAATTGACGGTGGCGGACCGGCGGGCGCTATTACCGTATCAAGTGATTCGGATGGTAATGTGCGCGGTTATGCACAAAATAATATTGTAGAAATTCCCTTAAAGCCCAACGGCAAGCTGGACGTTTCGGGCGCAGTTGGTAGGGACGGTAACCTTTTTGTTACTAAGGACCTTGGTATGAAGGAGCCTTATAACGGCTTTGTGCCGATTACTTCGGGTGAAATTGCAGAGGATATCACCTATTACTACGCCACAAGCGAGCAAATCCCAACCGTTTGTGCCTTGGGTGTGCTGGTTGATACCGATTTGAGCGTGAAAAAGGCAGGCGGATATATTTTGCAGCTTTTGCCCTTTACCGAAAATGAGATTATTGAAAAAATTGAAAAGAACTTGGCACGCGTAAAGCCTGTAACACAGCTTTTGGAAGAGGGCATGGATATTGAGGATATCGTGCGTGATGTGCTGGAAGGTTTTGATGTGGAAGTAATATACACCCAAGAAGTTGCATATAAATGTAAATGTTCAAGGGAAAAAATCGAAGCCACACTTGCGGGGCTTGGCGAAAAAGAACTTAAGAGTATGTGCGAAGATTTGCCCCAAGTAGACGTTAAATGTCACTTTTGCAATACCGAGTATAGCTTCTCAAAAAAAGATATTGAAAAAATTTTAAAAAAATATAAAAAAATTAAAAATTTCGCTTGACAAATGCAATGTGTTGTGCTAATATATTGCTTGTCGCCGGTGAGTTGCCATTGGCAAGCCAGCGCGGTCATCGTGGGAGCATAGCTCAGCTGGGAGAGCATCTGCCTTACAAGCAGAGGGTCACAGGTTCGAGCCCTGTTGTTCCCACCATGTGGCCTGGTAGTTCAGTTGGTTAGAACGCTAGCCTGTCACGCTAGAGGTCGTGGGTTCGAGCCCCATCCAGGTCGCCACATTTGCCTCTGTAGCTCAGTCGGTAGAGCAGGGGACTGAAAATCCCCGTGTCGTTGGTTCGATTCCGACCGGAGGCACCATTTATATGCGGATTT
>JAFVTJ010000009.1 GCA_017503305.1 Clostridia bacterium | reverse complement strand
CAATCGAGCTAAACGCAAACAATGAGCTGGTAGCAACCCTCACCAAGAACGGTGGAAACGCTGCAACAGTTGTGGCCGAGTTTGAGAATATTTACGATTATACACCCGTTCCCGAACCCGACCCTGAATCTGAGCCTGATCCCGAAGACAAACCAGGTCCTGAAAACAAACCTAATCAGGAATCTCCCAATAGTCCTCAGACTGGCGATAACACCAATCTCCATCTTTGGTTCGCTCTTCTGTTTGTAAGCAGCGGCGGAATTATCGGCACGACACTTTACGGAAGAAAGAAAAAAGAAACCAAATAATTTCAATTAAAGTTCAACCCCTACCAAATGGTTGGTAGGGGTTGAAGAACATAAAAAATGTAATGAAAAGACCACTTTTCGCTTTCTAATGCCTTGCACTCGCGTAGCGTCAGTAAATAATACTTTTGTTTTTACACTCTTGAATTACAAGAGAACACGCACGGAAAATCTATTAATCTGGCAAAAAGTTTAATAGATTAAGCCAAGTACTATGATGTATTTTTATATGCATCATCTGATTTGGGTAACTTTCGTAAATACACATAGGAATAGCGGACAACACCTCACGCATATAGTTTATGCACATAGGAGGTACTCGGTATGAAGACATTTGCACCGATTAACGTTATTGTCCACTATCCGGAGGCGGAAGAAGGATGGCGAGAATTAAGACGGCGTGTAGCCGGTGTTCACGCCGACGGAGTACTTAATAGCATTTCTAAGTTAGATTGCCCAATCAGAGAAAAGGAAAGACTGCTTAATGCGATTATAAAAGATACAAAAGAACAGATTAAAGCCGAACAGAAAAAGTAGTCTAAAAAAAGTAACCGCCTCACATTTTTGTGAGGCGGTCGTCCGTTAAACAGTGATGCGATCCTTAAAATATTTCTCCCAAGATTTAAGACTAATTTGTTTTCGTTCACTTTCCCACAAGCGAATCATATTGGTATCTACACCGAGGGTCCTTGCATACGGTCTTTTGCCGAGATTAAGGCTTTCTCGGTGCTCTCGTATTAGTTTACCTTGTCCGACTGCTATAAAGCGGTTGTAACCATCAAGGAGGTCATATACAGGGATGTTGTAAAGTTTTGAAAGCTTGTCCGCTACAGTTTTATCAAAGCCGTTATGATTTCCTGTTTCAAGATTTATGTATGTGCTGCGAGCAATGCCAACAATCTGTGCTACTTCTTTTTGGAGTTCTTTTTGTAACCAAAAACTCATTTGTGATAGGGTTGCATTTTCAATACAGCGCGAAGCATATGTGGCAAGGCGAATGTTTTTATCGCTTTTAAAGGTGGAAACCGCCTTAATAAGACCTATGGTTCCTATGGATATCAGGTCGTCTTGATTATTGGCGGTGGTGTAATATTTTTTAACAATGTGTGCTACAAGCCGTAGGTTGTGCTCAATAAGCTTGTTTCTGGCGGCAATATCGCCCGCGCGGCTTTTTTCTAAAAGCTGCTTTTCTTTTTTGCTTGAAAGCGGTGGTGGAAAAGAGCCCGCACCGCTAACGTTTAGGGCAAAATAATATAGGTTCCCTAAAATTTGTAATAAAAGGCTTAGCAAATAATAACCCCCTAAGAAGTTCTAAAACATTATATGAAAAAGGGGGCTTGTCGCATAACGGCAAAAATTGTTTATTTACTTTTGCAAAATTTGGTGGTAGAATAATAGGGAACAAATGTTTGGGAGGGATTTTTTTGAAGGAAAGAATAATACTTCATTGCGACCTTAATAATTTTTTCGCATCTGTGTCGCTTTTATATAATCCCACCCTTGTAGATATGCCGGTGGCCGTTTGTGGCGATAGTGAAAACCGCCACGGTATTATACTTGCTAAAAATGAGCTTGCAAAAAAGTTTGGCGTTAAAACGGCTGAGCCTATTTTTAAAGCGCAACAAAAATGCAGGGAATTGGTGCTTTTGCCACCTATTTATAATGAATATGAGGAATATTCCAAAAAAGCGCAGGAAATTTATTCCCGTTATACCGATATGGTTGAGCCCTTTGGTATTGACGAATGCTGGCTTGACGTAACGGGTAGCACCTTGCTTTTTGGCACGGGGGAGCAAATTGCCAATAAAATTAGGAATGATATCAAAAGAGAATTGGGGCTTACAATTTCGGTTGGGGTTAGCTTTAATAAGGTTTTTGCAAAGCTTGGGTCCGACCTTAAAAAGCCCGATGCGGTAACGATAATAACCAAAGAAAATTTTAAGCAAAAGCTTTGGGGACTGCCTATAAGTGATTTGCTGTTTGTGGGTAGAAACACCGCCGAAAAGCTAAATTCAATAGGCATTAAAACAATAGGGGATATTACCCTTTGTGATGATTTAACCCTTAAAAAATTGCTTGGAAAAAATGGGGTAGATATAAAACGTTACGCTTTGGGGGAAGATAATACTCCCGTGGTGCCCAAAACGGCCGAAAGTAAGCCGAAAAGCGTTGGTAAATCTATAACCTGCGGCAAGGATTTTGTTGATAACGAGCAGGTGTGGAAGCAGTTTTTAATTTTTAGTGAAACCTTAAGTGATACCTTGCGTCAGCATTCGCTTTTTGCTTCGGGTGTGCAGGTGCATATACGCACTTCGTCGCTTGTGGTGCGCGAATTTAGCCGTAGCTACGATACCGCAACAAACTGCGCGTTAACCTTAGCAAAGCGCGGGTTTGAATTGTTTTGCGAAAATTATAACTTTGCCGAGCCTTTGCGTTCGGTAGGTTTAAGGGCGATAAACCTTAAGGAGTTTGAAACCGCCGTTCAACAGGATATTTTTGGCGAAAGTGAGCAAAGCCTTGAAAATGAAAAGGTGGAAGACTCTATATATAAGGTACGGCAAAAATTTGGCAAATCCTCGATAAAAAGGGGTAGAATAGTGTAGACATTTTAAAAGTTTTGTCGTATAATGTTTGTTAGTTTAAATTTTTAGGAGAATTTTATGCGTTACACTAACGATTTTGATAATAACGACAGCATTGATTTATATAGTTCTTACCAGGATATTTCTTCCCATAGCAAGCCTAAAAAGCGTAAGCGCCGCAAGAAGAGAAGCGCAGTAAAGATTTTGGCGGTTATATGCATTATATTGGTTTGCGTAATTTCGCTTGGTGTGGCAGGCTATAGCTATGCTTATTCTATTATAAATAAGGTAGAGCGCACCCCACTTGAAACCGAAGAGCCTGAAGAGCTTAACATTACCACAAGTGAATATGACGGCATAAAAAATATCGCCCTTTTGGGTATTGATACAAGGGTTGATAACACTTCCGGTCGTTCGGACGCGGTTATAATTTTAAGCATTGATAAAAAGCACAATAAGATTAAAATGATTTCGGTAGCGAGAGATAGCTACGTAGATATTGACGGTCATAATAAGGACAAGCTTACCCACGCCTATGCTTACGGCAAATCCACCTTAGCGGTTAAAACCCTTAATAAAAACTTTAATTTGGAAATTACCGATTACGTAACGGTAAACTTCCACGGTTTTTCAAGGATAATTGATTATATCGGCGGGGTAGAGGTTGAAATTGACCAAAAAGAAAAGGACCACCTTAACAGCTACGTTATTCCAAAGCTTGTAAAAGCAGGCTTTAAGTGTGATTTGATTGGGCGTACAGGTATGCAAAAGCTTACAGGTACACAGGCGCTTTGTTATTCACGCATACGTAAAATAGATGGCGACATTGAACGCGGCAATCGTCAAAAGGAAGTGCTTGCCGCAATGTTTGCACGTGTTAAGAGTATGAACATTGCAAAGCTTCCCAAAATTGCCGAAATGGTATTTTCCGAATGTCAAACTTCGCTTTCAAGCAGCGATATTATGAGTATGGGCTTGTGGGCAATTTCTTCAAAGCCGGAAATGGAAAATATGAGCATACCCAACGATAACGTTAAGGGTAAGGGCCAAACAATACGCGGTGTGTGGTACTACGTTTATGACACAGAAGCCGCCGCAAATGAAATGAAAAAGTTTATTTTAGAAACCGAATAAAGAAAAAGAGCCATAATTTATGGCTCTTTTTTAAATTTCAAGGCTTTGCAGGGCCTTAATATGCAGCCTTTCGGTGTGGCGCTTGCTGTAGCTTATAATTCGGCTTATTTCCTCCAAGGTTTTGCCGCAAATATATTTTTGCATTAAAATTTCGCGCAAAAGGGTATCCTGCACCAAACTGATTTTGGCCTCTACGTCGTCGCGGCAGCGCTCGCATTCGGCTATTTGGGTTAAATAGATTTCCTTGTTGTTGGGGCGAAGCAGAGCCATTTCGTTTAAGCATTTAATTTGGGCTTCTTGTAATAGGTAGGATTTTAAAAACTGCTTTTTTTGCTTCATTTTTTCTTCCTCCTTTTGCTTTTGGCAAATTTAATAAGCGCAACATACTGCCCGTAGCTTAACCTTGTTTTGTGCTTTTGGTTGTATTCATCCACTTCACGCACTAATTTGAATAAGTCGCAGTCGTAAAGTTGTTTTTTATGCCTTAATTCCTTTCGCCAAAGCCTTTCGCCCTTTTGCTTGCAGGCGCTACTGCAATAATGTGTTTGTTCACCCTTAAGCCCCGCACCGCAGCAACGGCAATACTTAATCTCACTTAGTTTAAGGTTTGTGGATTTACAACGTGGGCAAAGATAAAGGCTTTCATAAGGCGGTGTGTCCAAATGGTGCTTTTCCTTTAAAGTTAAGGGATTTTCAAATTTTAAACCGCAATCAATACAAACGTACATAGTTTCACCTTTCTAACGTTTTTACTATTAGAAAGTGAAAAAATCCCGTTTTGACAAGGTCAAAACGGGATTTTTATTAAGTTTAATTAAAATTCTAAAGCGGCTTCAATATATGCTTTTACGTCGCCGATAGGCATACGAATCGATTCCATGGTATCGCGGTTACGAACGGTTACACAGCCGTCTTCTTCTGACTCAAAGTCATAGCAAATAGAGAAGGGTGTGCCGATTTCGTCCTGACGGCGATAACGCTTACCGATAGAGCCTGCGTCGTCGAAGTCAACGTTGAAGTATTTTGAAAGGTTTGTGTAAACTTCGCCTGCCTTATCGCTTAACTTCTTAGAAAGGGGAAGAACTGCTGCCTTAAAGGGAGCAAGGGCTGGGTGCAAGCGCATAACAACACGGGTGTCGCCCTTTTCGTCAACCTCTTCATCGTAAGCGTTGCAAAGGAATGCCAAGAGCACACGGTCGGCACCTAAAGAGGGCTCGATTACGTAAGGCACGTACTTTTCGTTGGTTACGGGGTCAAAGTATTCCATGCTTTCGCCCGAGTGGTTAGCGTGCTGTGTTAAGTCGTAATCGGTACGGTCAGCAACGCCCCAAAGCTCGCCCCAACCAAACGGGAACAAGAATTCAAAGTCGGTAGTAGCCTTTGAATAGAAGCAAAGCTCGTCTTTATCGTGGTCGCGAAGACGAAGGCTGTCCTTATCCATACCGAGATTCAAAAGCCAATCACGGCAGTAGCCGCGCCAGAACTCAAACCATTCAAGGTCGGTACCGGGCTTGCAGAAGAATTCAAGCTCCATCTGCTCAAATTCGCGAGTACGGAAAATAAAGTTACCGGGGGTGATTTCGTTACGGAAGGATTTACCGATTTGAGCCACACCAAAGGGAACTTTTTTGCGTGATGTACGAGCGATATTTTTAAAGTTTACGAAAATACCTTGTGCAGTTTCGGGGCGGAGATAGAGGGTTGATGTGCTATCTTCGGTAACGCCCTGGAAGGTTTTAAACATTAAGTTAAACTTTCTAATATCGGTAAAATCGTGTGAGCCACAGTCGGGGCAACCGATTTGATGCTCTTTAATATATTCAGCCATTTCGCTGTCGCTCATAGCGGCAGGGTTATCAGAAAGACCGTTTTCGGCAACGTAGTCTTCGATCAACTTGTCTGCTCTGTGGCGGGTTTTACAGTTTTTACAGTCCATAAGCGGATCAGAGAAGCCGCCCAAGTGACCTGATGCTACCCAAGTTTCAGGGTTCATAATAATAGCGCTGTCAAGACCAACGTTGTAGGGGCATTCCTGAACGAATTTTTTCCACCAAGCCTTTTTAATGTTGTTCTTAAGCTCAACACCCAAGGGGCCGTAGTCCCAAGAGTTTGCAAGGCCGCCGTAAATTTCGCTACCGGCGTATACAAAGCCGCGTCCTTTCGCCAAGGTTACGATAGTTTCCATTTGTTTTTCGTGATTCTTCAAAACAATTACTCCTTTAAACATTAAACACAAATTTCTACAAATAATATAATATTAGCAAAATGTCAAAAAGTCAATACTTGACATATTTTAATATATAGTTTATACTTTAAAAATAGAAAAATATAGATAATTTTAGGGCGAAAAGCCCTTGAAGGAGCATATTATGGCAGAAAAGTTTTTAGAATATAAAGGCAAGCCGCTTGTAAGATGCGGCAATGAAATTTACTACGGTAATATGAGCGAAAGCCACGTAGTGAAGTTTACTATTCTTTCAAGTGATGCCGCCGGCGAGCCTGATAAAATCGATGTTGCACTTTTAAAGAGCAATACCGAGCTTAGCGAAAAAGATCGCGTTGTGAAAAAGAGCACAAAGGCTACAATGTTCGAAGCACTTGATATCGGCTTTGTATGGCTTGAAAGAACATTAAAATAATATGTAAAAATTAAAGAGAAGCTTCAAAAGAAGCTTCTCCTTTTTTTATACAAATAAAGTATCAAAAATTTCTTTCAAGTAGGCCGAAGGTTCAATCCCTGCTTTGGTGGGGACGTAGAATATGCAGTAGCACAAAACAGCAATGGTTACAAGCAGTAAAAGAGTAATAATTAAAAACCAAATGCTAAAGCCGGATGATTTTTCTACATCGGGTTCGTCGTAAAGGTCGTCTTCATAAAACGGGTCTTCTTCCGAAACAGCGGCCACCTCGCCGGTGTTAATTTTTGAGAAAAGGTCGTCCAAATTTTCGTTAAAGATGGGGGAATCGTCGTTGCTTTCATCAATGAAAAGCGCTTCGTTTTCTTCGTTTACAATGGCTTCTTCGTCATCTTCGCCTGCAGAGATAGTGTCGTCTTCATCAGCGTCAGCGTCGTCGGTTTTGGGCATTTCAAATATGCTGTCTTCACCGAGTGCGGCAATAGGTTTTAACAGCGCTTCGTCATCGGCCAAGGTGCTTTCAACAGGCGGAGGGGTGATTTCCTCATCCTTTTGCATATTAGAAACAAAAATTTCTTTAACGTAGGGGTGGATAAGGGTTTGCATAATTGTTTTACGCACCGGCTTGTTGTCGGTAAGCAGTATTAGGGTTTGGGGGCCGCTTTGAATAAGGCAACCGCCGTAAACACCGTCGGGCGTTACAAGGGGGAGTGAATTTTTAATAATTTGCACTTCGTTTGTGCTGTTAATATTATGCTCGTCATTGTCAATGGTTATAAGGCTGCTGCCAATGGCGGCGGCAACCGTTTTGGTTATATTATCCTCAGCAAAAAGGGGAGCGGTTATTATAATAATATTACTTCTTGAAACGGCGCGGGAAAGCGACAACAAAAGCGACTTTTTGTCGGTGCATTTGTCGTTAAAGGTGCGCATTCTGCAACAACCGCAAAGGTTGAATTCCATTTCAAAATCGGTTTGGGTGTTGTAATAAATAAGGTCAATTTTAAAATTTTCAAACATTTATATTGCTCCTTAAGTGGCCTGCCAAACGGCAAACCATTTATTCAATAAAGGTGTAGGCTGTCTCACTGATAGCTTTTTCAATAAGACCTTCAACGTCAAGTCCCTTTTCGGCCTCTTCACAGGATTCAAGGCTGGGTCTTGTTTTTGGGTGCTTGGGTGTAAATACCGTGCAGCAATCCTCGTAAGGCAAAATTGAGGTTTCAAAGGTGTCAATCTTGCGGGAGATTGTTACAATTTCTTCCTTGTCCATACCAATAAGGGGGCGAAGAACGGGAATATTTGTAACAATGTCGGTTGTGCAAAGGGCCGGCAGTGTTTGGCTTGCAACCTGACCTAAGCTTTCGCCTGTTATAAGTGCTAAGCTGCCCGAATTTTTAGAAATACGCTCGGCTATGCGCATCATCATACGGCGCATAATAAGGGTGAAGTAATCTTCGGGGCAGTGCTCGGCAATTTGGTCTTGAATTTCGGTAAAGGGAACAATCGCCAAATTGATTGTGCCGCTGTAACGTGCCACACGGGATAGCAGGGTTTTAACCTTCATTTCGGCGCGGGGGCTTGTGTAAGGGGGGCTTGCAAAGTGAATGGCATTAAGGCGAAGACCGCGCTTTGCCATTGTCCAGGCGGCAACGGGACTGTCAATACCGCCCGAAATAAGAATAGATGCAGTACCCGCAGTGCCGACGGGCAAACCGCCTGCGCCCTGAATTTGCTCGGCTCGAACGTATGCGTTGGTATCACGAATTTCAACAAAAACGGTAATTTCGGGGTTGTGAACGTCAACCTTTAGGTGATGGTATTTTGATAAAAGCAAACCGCCAACCTCACGGCAAATTTCGGGTGAAGTAAGTGGGAAGCGCTTGTCGGCGCGCTTAGCTTCTACCTTAAAGGTTCTCACCTTTTCTAAGGGTTCTTTTAAATAGGTTGCCGATTTTTCTAAAATATCGGCCATATCTTTTTCGCAAACACAAGCACGGCTAAATGCGGCAATACCAAAAATCAATTTAACCCTTTCAAGCGCTTCGGGGAAATCAAAGCTTTCATCCTTGGGCTCGATATAAATGGTGGACTGTGCTTTTTTAATTGTAACCTCGCCGAGAGATTTTAATCTGCGGCGAATGTTTTTAATTAAAATATCTTCAAAGTTGCAACGGTTAAGACCCTTAAGGGCTAATTCGCCGTTTTTAATAAGTATAATTTCCTTCATTTTATGCCTTTCTTAAACTGCCGGTAGCATTTTTAAGCTCGCTCACAAGCAAATCTATATCTTCCTTTGTGGTGTAGCGGGAAAAGCTTATCCTCAAAGCCGAGTCAATGCTTTTATTATCTTTACCCATTTCCTTCAAAACATAACTAACGTTACCCTTTGAACAGGCGCTTCCGCTTGACACAAAGATATTTTTTCTTTCTAAAAAGTGTAAAAGTGTTTCGGAGCGGTAGCCGTTTACCGAAATATTTAAAACGTAAGGCAGGCCGCTTTTATCCGAATTTATGGTTGCCAAATTGTTTTGTAGTAATTGCTCTATGGTGTAGTCGTAAAGCTCTTTTCGAGTTTTAAGGGTAGCATCAAGGTTGGGAAGCTCTTCAACCGCACCCTTTAAAGCGCAAATTAGGGGCACACATTCGGTGCCGGAGCGCATACCGTTTTCTTGTCCGCCGCCCGAAAGCAAGGGAGCAATGTGCGTTTTTTGGTTAAGGTATAAAAAGCCGATGCCCTTCGGCGCGTGTATTTTGTGACCGCTAACCGTTAGCATATCTACACCCAAATTTTTAACGTTTATGGGCATTTTGCCAAAGGCTTGTACCGCATCACAATGGAAAAAGGCGTGCGGTGCTTTTTTATGTGTAAGCTCGGCCGCTGCCTTTATAGGCTCTATAGCGCCCGTTTCGTTATTTACAAGCATAATGCTTACAAGCACGGTTTTTTCGTTAAGGGCGTTTTCAAGGTCTGAAAGTGATATAACGCCGTTAGCTTGGGGCTTTAGGGTTATAACCTCAAACCCAAAATTTTCTAATTGCTTTGCCGGCTCTAAAACCGAGGGGTGCTCAATAGCGGTTGTAATAATGCGGTTGCCACGATTTTTGCGGTGAAGCGCCGACATTACAGCCATATTATTAGCTTCGGTACCGCAGGAGGTAAAAACAATTTCTTGTGGCTTGGCGCCTATGTATTTTGCCAAAAATTCACGGGCGTCATCCATTGCTATTTCCGCATTCATACCAAGGGTGTGAAGTGAGGATGGGTTACCCCAATTTTCCCTAAGGGCTATATTCATATATTCAATTGCTTTACTACAAGGTTTTGTGGTTGCGCTGTTATCAAGATAAACTATATAGACACACCTCGCTTTGCATATACAATAAAATTATACTATATATAGATTAAAATTTCAACAAGTATCATAAATATTTTAAAAAATAAGTATCAATAATAAGGGTTTCATTTATGATGAAAATTGTTTTAAAAATTGAAAGTTTAATTTCGGGTGCTTTCCCACTTGTGCTTTTGGTGCTTATAGGCATTTATCTAACACTTAAAACAAGGGGCTTGCAGTTTAGAAAGTTTGGCGCGGCAATAAGGTTTGCGCTTTTTTCAAGGGATGATAACACAAGCGGAGTTTCTTCCTTTGGGGCCACCTGCAACTCGCTTGCGGCAACGGTGGGCACAGGCAATATTGCGGGGGTTGCGGCGGCTATATCTATCGGTGGCGCGGGAGCGGTTTTTTGGATGTGGGTAAGCGCACTGCTTAGCATGGTTATAAAGGCAACTGAAATTGTAATAGCTATTTTTTACCGCAAAAGAGAAAACGAAAATTTTGTGGGCGGCCCAATGTATTACATAAAGTATGGCTTGGCTAAAAAATATTCTATTTTAGCGGTGCTTTTTGCGGTGGCCGGCGTTTTTTCAAGCTTTACCACGGGCAATATAACGCAAATAAATGCCTGCGTGGCGGTTGTTAGTGAAAATTTTTATATAAAGCTTTTGGCGGGTGTAGCCATAGCCTTGCTTGTGGGCATTGTAATAGTGGGCGGTGTGCAAAAAATCACCAAGTTCACAACCCTTTTAATGCCGATTATGGCTCTGCTCTATATTGGGCTTTGTTTGGTGGTAATAATTAAAAATTTCAATTTGGTTGGCAACGCTTTTTTAAGTATAATAAAGGGAGCATTTATGCCAAAAGCGGTAACAGGTGGAGCAGTGGGCTCGGTTTTTCGGGTGGTGCTTACCGGTACCCAAAAGGGTATTTTTTCAAACGAGGCAGGGCTTGGTACTGCGGCTATGGCGCACGCCGTGGCAAAGGATGCCAAAGTGCAAACCCAAGGATTTTTTGGTGTGTTTGAGGTTTTTGCCGATACTTTGCTCATTTGTACCCTAACGGCATTGACAATTCTTTGCAGCGGGGTTATTATAGATTATAGCACCGTGGCTTCAAGTGAACTTGTAGCAAGCTCGCTCGAGACCGTTTTTGGTGGAGTTTCATTACCGTTGCTGGTTGTTATGCTCCTGCTTTTCGGCGTAGGCAGTGTAATAGGCTGGGCGGCTTACGGTATGGCTTTTAGCAAATTTTTGCTTGGCAAAAAAGGGGAAAAGGCATTCGTGCTTATATATCCGCTTTTTTGTGTAATCGGTGCTGTGGCAAGGGTGGAATTTGCCTGGCGCACGGCCGAATTTTTTAACGGAATAATGTTAATAATTAACCTGTTTGCAGTTTTTATGCTATCATATAAGGCTACAAAGGTTTTGGGGGAATAGAAATGAAAAACAGAATTGAAAAATTACAAACCAACCTAAATGAAGCGCAAGCAACCTTGATTTTTGAGGGTGCAAACCGCCGTTATTTTACAAACTTTAACTCTTCGGCGGGTGTGGTTATTATAACTGCTAAAAAGGCAGTGTTTATGGTGGATTTTCGCTATATTGAAAATGCTAAAAAGCATGTAAAAAGTATGGACGTTATGCTTTTTACAGACCAAGTTCAGCAAATTGCCGAATTTTTAAAGGAAGAAAAAATTAAAGAAGTATTTTTGGAAACCGATAGTATAGACTTGGCTCTTTATTCATAATTAAAGGCTAATTTGCAGGATATTACAGTATCGGCCGACGGTAAAATTCAAACCGCAATTGATAAGCTTCGCGCAATTAAGGACGACGCCGAAGTAGGCTATATTAAAGCCGCACAAGAAATCACCGATAAAACCTTTAGCTATATTTTAAACCATATTGCTGTCGGTAAAACCGAAAAGGAAATCGCACTTGAGATGGAATTTTTCGCCCGCAAAAACGGAAGCGACGGTATAGCCTTTGACTTTATCGTAGTGTCGGGTAAAAATTCTTCCTTGCCTCACGGTGTGCCCGGTGACAAAAAGCTTGAAAAGGGCGATTTTCTTACAATGGACTTTGGCGCAAGGGTT
Organism: Clostridia bacterium; assembly: GCA_017503305.1. The sequence continues at coordinate 2,086 of JAFVTJ010000009.1, read as the reverse complement.
AACGGATATTGTTCGGATATGACACGTACCGTAGCCATTGGTGAAGTTAGCGACCATCAAAAAAGGGTATATGAAACCGTGCTTACAGCGCAAGGAATGTCGGCCAATGCCGTTAAGGCAGGCGCCGTTTGTAAGGATATTGACGCCATTGCCCGTGAATATATCTACGAAAACGGATACGAAGGCTGCTTTGGTCACGGGCTTGGCCACAGCCTAGGACTTGACATTCACGAAAACCCCGCTTTTAACACGCGCGATAACACAGTGCTTGAAAGCGGAATGGTAATGACGGTAGAACCCGGTATTTACCTTGAAAACGAATTTGGTGTTAGAATTGAAGATATGGTGCTTGTAACCGAAAACGGATTCGAAAATCTTACAAACAGCCCTAAAGAGCTTATCATATTATAAAGAAAAAGAGAGTAGTACGGAGCGTACTTTAAGGAGATAAATATTGTGATTACTTTTCTTTTTGATTTTGATGGAACCTTGGTGGATTCTATGCCAACGTACACATCTGTAATGCTGAGAATATTAAATGAAAATAATATTTTATACTCTAAAGATATAATAAAAACAATAACGCCCCTTGGCATAAACGGTGCAGCAGAATATTACATAAATACGCTGGGTATTAATAAATCGAAAGAAGAACTTATTGATTTAATGAAAAGCTATATGTTGGAGGCGTACTATAATACAATTCCCGCAAAGAAAAATGTTATATCCGTATTAACAGAACTCAAAAATAGAGGGGATAGTTTGAATGTGTTGACAGCAAGTCCGCATATCACATTAGATGCCTGCCTGAAAAGGCTTGGCATTTACGATTTATTTGACAATGTATGGTCTTGCGATGATTTTAATACAACAAAAGCAAATCCTGATATTTATGTTATGGCAGCAAAATTGCTTAATAAAAATATTGAAGACATTTGGTTTCTTGACGATAATTTGGGTGCAGATATGACCGCTAAAACCGCTGGCATGAATGTTTGCGGTGTTTATGATGATTCTTCGAAAGATTATGCAGAAGAAATAAAATCTATTGCGGATGATTATATATATGATTTTTCGGAGTTGCTTTCTTTGCAGATTCATGAAAAATAATTACAAGTCTAATTCCTTATTTTATATTTATTGCCCGATTTTATCTACTTTACCAGCGGGGGATTAAGGGTTTTAGGTTTTTCTAATAAGTGAAATTTAACGTGAAAATTTCTTGTTTATGATGGCTTGAGATAAATATTAAACGGATGTGTAGAATTTCTGCACATCCGTTTTACTATCTTAAAAGAAAAATATTTAAAAATGATATTGTGATAAGGGCTTTGCAGTGATATTTGGCCTGGCTGCAAAGGTATATTAAAACCTGCGGTTTTAGGGGTGTTTATTCGCTTTTTTATATCTTTTTCTTTTCTTTTTTCTCTTTGGGTCGGTCGATAGCTTCTTTTAAAAGGGTGTATACAAGGGCCGAAATCGGAACACCTAAAAGCGCACCGAGTATGCCGCCAACGTTACCGCCAACAAGCACGGCGCTTATAACAATAACGCCGGGAAGACCTACAGCCTTGCCTACGACTTTTGGATAGATAAGGTTGCCTTCAATTTGTTGCAGTATTAGTATAAACAAAACAAATAAAAGGGCTTTTATGGGGTTGGATATTAAAATTAAAAGGAAACCAACCGAAACACCAGCAAAAGCACCCACAACAGGCACTAGCGAGGTGACCGCAATTAAAACTGAAATAATCGGTGCGTTGGGGAAACGGAAAATAAGCATTCCGATATAGCACAAAAGTCCCAAAATAATGGATTCAATAAGCTGACCGCCTATAAAGCGTGAAAAGGACTCCGAAGCGCGCACCGAAATGTAGTAGGTTGTGTAGGCCAACTTTTTGGGGGCAAAGGTGTCTATAGTGCGCTTTACAAACCTTCCTATGCGTTCCTTTTGGGCCAAAATGTAAACCGAAATTACAATGCTGAAAATGGTATTATAAAGGCCCGAAACAACCGAGCTTGTAATGTTGATTGCGCCGTCTACAATACGGGTTGAATAGCCTGCAACAAATTCTTGCAAAGCTTT
>JAFVTJ010000099.1 GCA_017503305.1 Clostridia bacterium | reverse complement strand
TTGTGTATCAAGAACAGGTTATGCAGGTGTTTAGAACTTTAGCGGGCTATTCGCTTGGTCGCGCGGATATTGTGCGTCGTGCCATGGCCAAGAAAAAGCACGCCGTAATGCAGGAAGAAAAGGCTAATTTTATAAAGGGTGCAGTTTCTAACGGTATGACCGAAGCAAAGGCCGAAAAGCTGTTTTCGGATATGTCAAGCTTTAGCTCCTACGCTTTTAACAAAGCCCACGCGTGTGCTTATTCCTTTGTGGCGTATAGAACTGCATATTTAAAATGCCATTACCCGACGGAGTATTTTTCGGCTTTAATGACCAGTATGATGGACAGCGCCGATAAATTATCCCTTTATACTGCCGAATGTAAAAAAAGCGGTATTAAAATTTTGCCGCCTTCGGTAAACCACAGTCTTTTAGGCTTCACACCCGATGGTAATACCATCCGCTTTGGTTTGTTGGCGGTTAAAAACTTGGGCGCGGGCATTATTGAAAAAATTATTGCCGAGCGTGAAGCAAACGGGCCGTATACTTCAATGTACGATTTTTGCAAGCGCTGTCACTCGCGCGAATTTAATCGCCGAGCGCTCGAAGGTCTTATAAAAAGCGGTTCATTGGATTGCGTAAGTGAAAATCGCCGCGAAATGCTTTATAATATGGAGTCTTTACTTTCCGCGGTTGAAACCGAGCTTAAATTTGCGGGACAAGGTCAGCTTGATTTGTTTGGCGAAATGGGCACTTCAAACGATTTTGTAATGGAATCGGTCCCTGATATGAGTAAGGAAATGCGCCTTGAATTTGAAAAAGAAGCGACAGGGCTTTACCTTACAGGTCACCCAATGGATGATTACAAAGAGTTTTTAAAGGGCGCAAATCTAGATGAAATAGCCGATATATTGCAAGGAAAATATCCCGACGGAAAACGTGTTAGCGTTGCCGGCATTATAAGCGGCCTTAAAGTGCGACAGCTTAAGAATAATAATCTTTTATGCAATTTAAAGATTGAAGATTTTAATTCTTCTGTTACGGTAACCGTTTTTGGTAACGCTTACGAAATGTATAAGCCGTTGCTTACCGCAAATAAGCCTGTAATTTTATCGGGCCGAATTTCTGAACGAGAGGACCGCGAAACCGAAATTGTTTTTGAAAAATGTCAGATTTTAGATGAAAGCTATAAAAATTACAAGCCTTCTAAAATTAAAAGCGGACTTTATTTGAAAATTAAAAATATCAATTCGCCCGAATTTGCAAAAATCAAAGATATTTTGGCAAAATATAAGGGTGACACGCCGGTTTACATTGTTTGTAGCGATAACAATAAAAGGCTTGAAGCACCGCGACATCTTTATATTAATTACTCTACAGAACTTACAAACTCGCTTGCGAAAATTGTAGGTAATGACAATGTTAAATACGTAAATTAAAATTTTGGTTGAAAAATGTTTTGATTTGCATTATACTGTATTTTAGAAAATTATGGAGTTGATACAAAAATGAAAACTATTGGTGTACTTACCAGCGGCGGCGACGCTCCGGGTATGAATGCAGCTGTTCGCGCAGTTGTTAGAACAGCAGTATACAACGGTATTACCGTTAAGGGTATTCGCCGTGGCTATAATGGTCTTATGGAAGGCGATATAATTGATTTGGATTCCCGCGCAGTTTCGGGTATAATACAATTAGGCGGTACTATGCTTTACAGTGCAAGAAGTCCTCGCTTTAAAACCGAGGAAGGCGTAAAGGAAGCAGCAGAAAACTGCAAAAAGCACGGTATTGAAGGTATTGTAGTAATCGGTGGTGACGGCTCCTTCCGTGGCGCGCGTGATTTATCACTCGCCGGTATTCCTTGTGTTGGTATCCCCGCTACAATCGATAACGATATTTCTTCAACTGAGTATACTATCGGTTTTGATACCGCTATGAACACCGTTATAGAAATGGTGGACAGACTTCGTGACACCTGCGACTCTCACGAGCGCTGCAGTGTTGTTGAGGTTATGGGTAGACACGCAGGTCATATTGCGCTTCGTACCGCTATTGGTGTTGGCGCGTTGGCTGTTATGGTGCCCGAACGCGAAAACGACCTTGACGCTGTAATCGAAAAGATTAAAGAAACACAAAGAATGGGCAAAAAACACTTTATCGTTATGGTGGCTGAAGGCGTTGGCGGTGTTACCGAAATGGCGAAAAAAATTGAAGCCGAAACCGGTATTGAAACCCGTGGCACTATCTTAGGTCACGTTCAGCGTGGCGGTAGCCCAACTCTTCGCGACCGTCTTATCGCTACACAAATGGGCTTTGCCGCAGTAGAGCTTTTGAAGGAAGGCATTGGCAACCGTGTTGTAGCTTATAAGTTGGGTAAGGTTGTTGATTACGACATTTACGAAGCCCTTAATATGAAAAAGGGATTAGAGGATAATCTTTGCCTTTTGGCAGAAATTACAGCAATATAAATTGTTAAAAGAGTCGGTGCAAATCGGCTCTTTTTTAAAAGGAGTAACAGTTTGGAAAAGGTTTTAGTAGGTATGAGCGGCGGGGTTGACTCTTCCGTGTGCGCCACACTTTTAAAGCAAAACGGCTTTTCGGTCGGCGGGGTAACCCTAAAGCTTATTGAAAGCTTTGATGAGGATAGCATAAACGATGCCAAGTCAGTTTGTGATAGGCTTGGTATTGAGCATTTTACGGCCGATTTGCAGGCCGAATTTAAGGATAAGGTTATTGCCAACTTTAACGAGGAATATATAAACGGTAATACCCCTAACCCTTGTATCGTTTGTAATAAGTATATAAAATTTGGCAAAATGCTGGATATTGCAAAGCAACACAGCTACCAAAAAATTGCCACGGGGCATTACGCTCAAATAAAGAAAAGTGAAAACGGTAGATATTTACTTCTGAAGGCGGAGGATACCTCTAAAGACCAAACCTACGTGCTTTATTGTCTTACTCAAGAGCAGTTGGCAAGGGTAGAATTTCCGCTAGGCGCGCTTTCAAAGGCACAGGTGCGTGAAATTGCCGAGCAAAAAAGCCTTATCAACGCCAAAAAGAAAGATAGTCAAGATATTTGCTTTGTGCCAGATGGTGACTATGCCGCTTTTATTGAAAAAACGGCGGGCTATTTTTCAAAATCGGGTGACTACGTAAACCTTGCGGGCGAAAAATTGGGCGAGCACAAGGGTGTTATACATTATACAATAGGTCAGCGTAAGGGACTCGGTATTGCTTTGGGCAAGCCTACCTTTGTAATAGCTAAGGATGCCCAAACCAACAAGGTTGTTTTAGGCGATCAGGAATTTTTGTTTTATAAAAAGGTTTTGGTTAAAGATACAAACTTTATACCGTTCGATAAGCTTGAGGGCGAAATGCGGGTTGCGGCAAAGCTTCGTTACAGCCAAAGGGAACAGGATGCTACTATAAAGCCTTTGGAAAACGGCGAGATTTTAATTGAATTTGATTCTCCTCAACGTGCTCCCAGCAGCGGACAAGCGGCGGTCTTTTACGACGGCGATATCGTTGTTGGCGGCGGAGTTATTGTAAAGGGAATAGAATAATTTTTAAAAGCATATCCTTTTATAGATTTATATAAAGGGATGTGCTTTTTTTGAAAAGATTTTTAAGTGCGATTTTGGTTTTTATAATGTGTTTTTCGGTTACGGCATCGGCCAAAACGGTTTCCAGTGAGTGTGATATTTCGGATATAAACGTGCCGTTTAAATCAACTTCTACAAAAGCCGAAATAGGTACAAAGCTTGATATAAAGGCAAAATCGGCAATACTTTTAGAGCCTTACACCGGCAAAATACTTTATGAGCAAAATTCCGACGAAAAATTAGCACCTGCTTCAATTACTAAAATAATGCCCTTGTTACTCGTTATGGAGGCTTTAAAACGCGGCGATATTTCGCTTGAAACGGCTGTATATGCTTCGGAACATGCCTGTAGTATGGGTGGTAGCCAAATCTGGCTTGAGCCGGGCGAGGGGATGACGGTGGATGAGCTTTTAAAGGCTACGGTTATTGCTTCCGCCAATGATGCTTGTGTGGCCTTGGGCGAGCTTTTGGCCGGCAGCGAAGAGGGCTTTGTTGCGCTTATGAATAAGCGTGCTAAAGAACTTGGTATGAATAACACCAACTTTGTAAACTGCACAGGTCTTGATGCTGACGAGCACTACACTACCGCACACGACGTTGCAATAATGTCGGCAGAGCTTATAAAGCATCCGCTTATAAAAAAGTATTCAACTGTGTGGATGGATAGCCTTAGAAACGGCGAAAGCGAGCTTGTAAACACAAATAAATTGGTGCGTTTTTACAAGGGGACAACGGGACTTAAAACCGGTACCACAAGTAAAGCGGGATATTGTCTTTCAGCCACGGCTATGCGCGACGGAATGGAGCTTGTGGCGGTTGTTTTGTCAGGGGAAAGCAGTGATTTGCGCTTTTCGGGAGCTAAAAAGCTGCTCGATTACGGCTTTGCAAACTATAACTTTGCCGAAATTGGAGCCGATTTAGAGGAAAATACAACCGTAAAAATTGAAAAAGGCGTTAAAAAAGAGGCTGGCGCCTTGTGTGAGGAAACGGTTAAAATACTTTTGCCCAAAAGTGAAAAGCAGGAAATTAAACGAGAAGTGGTTTGGAAAGAAAAAATTACCGCACCTATTAAAAAAGGGGACGAATTAGGATTTGTTAACGTTTTCGTGGGTAAAAATCAGGTTGGGCGGTTAAAAATCACCGCTAGCGAAGAAATCAAAAGACTTTCCTTGTGGATTACCTTTAGGTGGATTGTAAACGGACTTTTAAGTTTGTAAACTTTTTTATAAATATGCATAATAATACTTGAAAATAATAAAAGAATATTGTAA
>JAFVTJ010000098.1 GCA_017503305.1 Clostridia bacterium | reverse complement strand
TGTCTTTGCTTAAAACCTTACCGTACACGTAATATAACGGATATAGATTATCGCCCCGCTCACGAACTTGATACTTTGCTACGTTTTTTCTAAAAATCGAAACCTTGATTTTACCTTTTTTAGAACAATGCAAAGTGATTACGGTATCTTCGAGGAAAGTTTCCCTGCCTGGACCCGATATTTCGCACAAGGCACTAATGGTTGCAGTAACACTTTTATTGACTTCTATATATTCTTCATTCAAAACTTTCCTGAATATTGTCGATTTCATTTTTTACCTACCTTTAGGCTTTATTTACTTAATTATAACACTTTCGTTCTAAAATGCAATAGTTTACAGTAAGCTACACCATCATACTAACGGACAGTCGGGGACGCCTGTCCCTACAAGTAGTCTTAAAGATTGTTCGTAGTGGCAGGTGTCCCCGACTGCCCACCAGTACCCCAAAAAATCAAAAGGAACAGCTCACACCGTTCCTTTCAATTCATCTATAAAGATTTATTAAATAATTCCGAATTACGCATTACGAATTACGAATTATAAAAGTATGCAAACAAGTCCGTTACAGCCTTCGTTTATAACACGCTCTACCGTTTCTTGCACTCGCATCCTAGCGTCAACAGGCATTCGTGCGAGTTTAGTGTGCAAGCCTTCATTCACAAGCTCGTGCAAGGATTTGCCGAATATATTCGAATCCCAAATTTTCACAGGGTCTTCCTCAAAGCCCGAAAGCAAATACATAACCAAATCCTCCGACTGCTTTTCACTGCCGACAATGGGACTTACTTCGGTTGAAATGTTGGCTTTCATAAGATGTATTGACGGTGCCGACGCCTTAAGCCTTACACCGTAACGTCCGCCCTGCTTAACAATTTCGGGTTCTTCTAACTCTAAATCGGTAATATCGGGCATTATTATTCCATATCCCGTAGCTTCAACTTCTTCAAGCGCACCCTTAACCTTCGAATATTCCTTTTCAGCCAAGGCCAAGCTTTTAAGTTTTTCCATAAGCTCCTGCTCGTCGCTGATTTCAATTCCCGTGACTTCGGTTAAAATTTTATAAAACAGGCTTTGGTTTATATTAAGGCAAACCTCGGCAGAGCCGCCACCCAAATCAATTTGACTAACACCAACCGATTCTACGCATTCGCAAGCCGCAAAGCCCTTGTTAAAACTTTCGATATCGCGAATGTGATTTATACCCTCAGCAGCTGATTTAATGGTGGATACAAGCTCGCTTCTCAAAGGATGGCTAAGTGCTAAATTGTTAATCCAACCGGGGTAGCAAACCTTAATTTCGTTCACAGGAAATTCAAACAAAATTTCGGCCAAAATACCTTTGATATCCTCTTCACTAAGCTCAAGGCAGTTTATAGGTCGCACGGGAACCCCGTATTTTTCACTCAATTCTTTAGCCAATTCTCTTGACTCTTGCGATTCGGGATACATACAGTTAAGCAATACTATAAAAGGCTTATTTATTGCTTTAAGCTCGTTTATAACACGTTCTTCGGCTTCGGCATATTCGTAGCGCGGAATATCACTAATACTGCCGTCGGTGGTTATCACAAGCCCAATGGTAGAATGCTCGTTTATAACCTTTTGAGTGCCTATTTCGGCCGCCATATTAAAGGGTATTGCCTCCGAAAACCAGGGTGTCATAACCATTCTCGGTTCGTTGCCCTCTATATATCCTAAAGCGCTCGGCACAATATAGCCCACACAATCAATAAGCCTTACGTTCATTTTAGCCGTATCGCCAATTAAAATTTCGGCCGATTTTTCGGGTATAAATTTAGGCTCGGTTGTCATTATCGTTCTTCCCGATGATGATTGCGGCAATTCATCATTTGCCCTTTCGCGCATATATTCTCCCGTCATATTAGGCAGCACCAATTTATCCATAAACTGCTTTATAAAGGTAGATTTACCCGTTCTCACAGGTCCCACAACGCCAATATAAATATCCCCACCCGTGCGTGCGGCGATGTCGCTATATATATTCTTACTGTTCATAAAGCTTTCCTCCGTTTTTAGTTTGCAGTCACTTTGTAAAAGAATATGCGCTTTCTATTTTCTTTATGACAAACTGTGTTTTAAAGAATATTATGTAGTGTATAGGAGTGAAGCTAATGCGTAATCTTTTCGATTTAAAAAAGGGGCAAAAATGCCTTATAGATAAAATTTTATCCGCAAACGATATGCAAAGGCGGTTTTTAGATATCGGTCTTACTAAAAACACCATAGTGGAGTGTGTTAACGTGAGTCCCCAAGGCGACCCAAAAGCATTTTTAATAAGAGGTGCAGTTATTGCTTTGCGGCGTGAAGACTGTCAAAACATACTTATTAAGGAAGTGGCGCTATGAGTAAAGCCACTCAAAAACCAAGCGTTACGGTGGCCCTTGCAGGCAATCCAAACGTTGGCAAAAGCACCATTTTCAACACTCTTACAGGTATGAAGCAGCACACAGGCAACTGGGCGGGCAAAACCGTAAGTAATGCCAAAGGGCATTGCCAAAGCGAAAATTTTTCATACACCTTTGTGGATATCCCCGGTACTTATTCTCTTTTCGCGCACTCCCCCGAGGAAGAAATCGCCCGTGATTTTTTACGTTCGGGTGCAAGCAAGGCCGTGGTCGTAGTATGTGATGCCACCTGTTTGGAACGAAACCTAAATTTGTGCCTGCAAATAATGGAGATTTGCGAAAACGTTATAGTTTGCGTAAACCTTTTAGACCAAGCCAAAAGCCGATATATAAAGGTCGATTTAGAGAAGCTTTCGCAAGAACTGGGCGTAAAGGTAGTTGGTACTATAGGCCACAAAAAGAAAAGCGTAAAGGCAATACTTTCAAGTTTAGATGATTTAATACTTAATAACAAAAATACACGCCCTAAAAACATACAAAATAACACCATTTACGATACCATAAACAAGGCTGAAAAAATTGCTAAAGAAGTGGTTTCTTACGAAAACAAACCGCAAAAATCTCTCGAATCTAAGCTAGATTCGGTTTTCACAAGCAAAGCCTTTGGCTACCCTATTATGCTAATGTTTTTAGCCCTTATTTTTTGGATTACAATTAGCGGAGCTAACTACCCGTCCGCTTTATTATCACAATTATTTTTCTTTTTAGAAGATAAATTAAGCGCATTTCTACAACTTTTAAAGGCACCGTGGTGGATACACGATAGTCTTACTTACGGTATTTTTCGCACAGTGGGTTGGGTGGTTTCGGTAATGCTGCCGCCAATGGCAATTTTCTTTCCGCTTTTCACCCTGCTCGAAGATTCGGGGTACTTGCCGCGAATCGCCTTTAACCTTGACTACCCCTTTAAAAAATGCAACGCCTGCGGTAAACAGGCGCTTACAATGTGTATGGGCTTTGGTTGTAACGCAGTGGGGGTTACAGGTTGCCGAATTATAGATTCCAAGCGCGAACGCCTGCTTGCAATAATCACAAATAATCTTGTTCCCTGCAACGGCCGATTTCCAACCATTATTGCTATTATTACAATGTTTTTATGCATCGGGGTTGGATTTACACAAAGCCTATTCGCCGCCTTGTGTTTAACAGCGGTTATACTTTTAGGAATAATTGCCACCTTTTCTATAACAAAATTACTTTCAAAAACGTTATTAAAGGGTGTGCCGTCCTCCTACACATTGGAGCTTCCGCCCTACCGAAAGCCACGGATTTTAAAAGTTATTTTACGCTCTATTTTCGATAGAACCCTCTTTGTTTTGGGGCGTTCCCTTGCGGTGGCCGCCCCCGCGGGACTGCTTATTTGGATTATGGCAAATATCAACGTAAACGATATTTCAATTTTGCACCACTGTGCCAATTTTCTAGACCCATTCGCCCAACTTTTAGGGCTTGATGGTGTTATTTTACTCGCCTTTATATTGGGGCTTCCCGCAAACGAAATTGTAATGCCAATAGTTATTATGGCGTATACGAATAGTGGCAGTTTAACCGAGCTTTCTTCCCTTAATACGATGAAGGATTTATTCATAGCAAACGGATGGGACTATACTACCGCGATTTCGGTTATACTCTTTTCCCTTTTACATTGGCCCTGCGCTACAACCATTTTAACCATAAAAAAAGAAACAAACAGCCTTAACTGGACTCTGCTTGCCGTCCTACTGCCGACTATTTTAAGTATATTGGTTTGTATGGTCTTTAATTTTATAATGAAAATATTTTAAAAAATGCCCCCTTGCCTAAAGGGGGCTGGATTTTGCATAGCAAAAGACTTGGGGATATTCATTTTACAAAGCCTTCATAAAGTTTTCTTTATTTTCTTTAGCGGTTGTGGTAGGGCGGCCTAAATCGTCACGCGCACCTATGGAGCATTTAACTTCTATAAATCTTAAACCGCTGTTTTCTTTGGCATTTTTCAGCTCTTTATCCAATGCTTCAAAGCTATCAACGCTTACAGCGTAAGGGTAACCACAGCCTTCGGCGATTTTTACGAGGTCAATGTTGGCAGCTACCGTCGGCATACCGCCCACAGTTTCGTGCGCGCCGTTGTTAATAACGATATGCACCAAATTTTCAGGCTTTTCGCTACCTACAAGCGCCATAGCGCCCATGTGCATAAGCACGGCGCCGTCACCGTCGATACACCAAATCTTTTTATCCTGCTTTTCGGCGGCTATTTGTAATGCAATAGATGAGCTATGACCCATTGAGCCTACGGTTAAAAAGTCATGCGAGTGACCTTGGTTGTTAGCTTCCCTGATTTCAAAAAGCTCGCGTGAAGCCTTACCCGTGGTTGATACAACAGGGTCGGTATCGCTTACCGCAACAATGTGTCTTATAATTTCTTCACGGCACATTTGGTTATCGTTTTGGTATTTTACCTTGCCGTCGTACTGCAATGCGCCCTTACGAACAACAAAAGCCACCTGCTTTCCTTTTTCCAAAAGCGGTTTGAAGGCTTGTAGCTGTGCTTTTACTTCTTCTTCGGTGGTATCTTTACCAATAATAAAGGTGCGAATATCCATATCTTCAAGCAGCTTTACGGTTACTTCACCCTGATAAATATGCTGTGGCTCGTCGTGAATACCCGGCTCACCGCGCCAGCCTACGATAAATACACAGGGAATACCGTAAACCTTATCGTTCATAAGGGAAGCCACGGGATTAATTATGTTACCTTCGCCGCTGTTTTGCATATAAACCACAGGCACCTTACCTGTCGCTAAATGATAGCCTGCCGCTAATGCCACAGCGTTACCTTCGTTTGCGGCAATTTTATGTTTTTTGCCAATGCCGTATTCATTTATAAGCCAGTCACATAAGGGTCTTAGCTGTGAATCGGGCACACCTGTAAAAAATTCAAATTCCTTTAAAAAATCAAGCTTCATATTATCACCTTTGTGTTATTTTTAAATACAAATCGTAAAGTACGTCCTTCGACAATGCAACAGGGTTGTTTTTAAGTCTTCCAACGTTTACCGAAGCGGTCAAAAGCACTAATTCCTGATTATTAGCCTTAGGACCTTCAAGCTCTAATTCCTTTAACAGCTCTTTAAACATTGCTACTGCATCTAACGCGGTTTTACAGCCCATAGAATTTGCAATATCATTAAAGGTTTTAAGCAAATATTCTTCGCCACGGCTATCAATACAATTTTCGGTATTTGTTATCATATATTCCCATATATGCGGAAGCCCGATTGCCACCGCATGACCGTGCGGTATACCGTAAATAGAAGTCATTTTATAGCTCATAGCGTGTGCGGATGTAGTTGCGGTTATGTTTATCGCCCTGCCTGCATAGTTAGAAGCGGTCATAATTTGAGCCAAAATATCATCATTAGGGTCGCTTAAATACTTTTTATAGTTTTTAACTATGCTTTCAACCGCTTTTTTAGAGTATTCCTTGCTTTCATCATTGGAATTAACCGACCACCACGATTCAATCGCCTGACAAAGCGCATCTAAAAGGGTGCATTTTTTTTGATAAACAGGCAAGGTTTTTAAAACACTTGGCTCTAAAACCGCAAAATCGGGGATTATGCTATTTGAAGTGATTGATTGCTTTTCGCCCTTATAATAAATTACGGCATAGCGGGTAGATTCACTGCCTGTACCTGCAGTTGTGGGAAGTGCGATAAGGGGAATTTCGGTATCTAAAAACTCCTGCTGTAAATAATTTTGTGTACTGTCCATTTTGCAAAACAGCTTAATACATTTAGCCACGTCAATGGTACTGCCGCCGCCTACCGCTACAATAGCATCACACTTTTCGCCGTTAAATAGCTCAACACCCTTGCAAACGTCTTCATACAAGGGGTTAACGGTAAAATCACTGAATACCACCTTTGGAATATCCAAGCTGTCAAAATAATCCTTAATTTGCAAAAAGCCAAAAGCCGAATCACAAACAAGCATAAACTTTTTGGAATTTAAGGACTTTAAAATATTTTCAATTTCCCTGTGTGCATTTGCACCGCTTAAAATTTGTTGCATTATTATTCCTCCGGAATTAAGTTTATAATTTCCTTAATACTCATACACATATCATCAGCTTCCTTAGCGCGATGATTTGTAAGTATTGTTTTTGCCACGTTTTGCATTGCAGGGAATCCGCTTCGTGTTAATTGGTTAGCATAAATAACCACATTAACACCACGTTCCTTAAATTCTTCTTCGGTTACCGAATTAAAGGAAGTAGGCACTACAACAATAGGTGTATTTTGATTTTGCGCTCTAAATTTTTCTACAAATTCAAAAATTTCAGCAGGGTCCTTTTTGCGTGAATGTATCATAATAGCATCGGCACCTGCACCCGAAAAAGCAAATGCGCGTTCTAATGCGTCATCCATACCACGCTCTAAAATAAGGCTTTCAATACGGGCGCAAATCATAAAGTCCTTGGTTTTTTGCGCCGCCTTACCTGCGCGGATTTTTTCACAGAAATTTTCAATAGAATCCTGTGTTTGCTCCACTTCGGTACCAAAAAGCGAATTCTTTTTAAGACCTGTTTTATCTTCAATAATAACCATTGAAACACCCATACGTTCAAGGCTTTTTACGGTGTAAACAAAGTGTTCGGTAAGTCCGCCTGTGTCACCGTCGAAAATAATCGGCTTTGTGGTAACTTCCATAATATCATCAATCGTTCTGAAACGGGAAGTCATATCAACAAGCTCAATATCGGGCTTACCCTTTGCGGTACTGTCACAAAGGCTTGAAACCCACATAGCATCAAACTGATAGGTTTTGCCGTCCTGTAAAACGGTGGTATTTTCGGCAATTAAGCCTGTAATACCGCTATGGGCTTCCAATGCCGAAACACAGCCTTTAAGGTCGATAAGCTTTCTGAGTCTGCCACGGCGCATATCGGGTGTGCCTAACTGAATTCTTGAGCGTTTTTCAAGCTCTTCAAATTTACTGTCAGCAGAATAGGGGTATTCTACAAGTCTTCCGCCGTATTCGGCTAAAACACTTACAACTTCGTCACGGATAGGCTTTTGGAAGCCTGTGCGCCAGTCATCGCCGTGAACTACGATAGTAGGCTTTAATTCACGCAAAATATCAACGTAGCTCAAGGTCTTTTGCTCAATAACACGGCTTACACCGACGATATTTTCAAAAATACTTTTTCTTTCGCTAAAAGGAATCAAGGGAAAACGCTTAAAGCTTGCCACGGCTTCATCCGAAAGCACGCCGATTGTAAGCTCACCGAGTTTCGAAGCGTTTTTAATAATGTCGATGTGTCCGCTATGGATTATATCGGTTGAAAAGCACATATAAATGGTAGTTTTGTTTGTATTCATAATTTTTTCCTTTCGTAAATGGTCTTTTGTGATTATATCAAAAATCAACAAATTGTCAACAAATAATTTGTAAATTAATTGTAAACGGCAATTTTATCACCTTTTGTTGATTATTAATATACTTTTGACCTAAAAATATAACCATAGCGTTATTTGTAAATGTGCCGCTTCACACTAAATTTAAAATGCACAAATTATAGCTTCAGAGATAATCATCGGCCCCCTCTGACGAGGGGGCTGTCATTTGTAAATGACTGGGGGAGAGAAAAAGCGAAATATTTGTAGTGTTTAATGTTTTCTCTCCCTCCGTCACGACTAAAGCCGTGCCACCTCCCTCGTCAGAGGGAGGCTCGACACAAACTTCTTTTTTCATTGTTCATCGGTTAACCTCTTTTGAACCACGCGACTATCGCGTGGTTTTCGTTATACAAAAAAAGATGCACGAAATTTTCGTGCATCTTTTAATTTTATCTTATACCATAGCAAGCATAGAAAACGTACGCCATTTTCTACTTTTCAGAAAAAAACCTTAACCTTGCTCACAATTGGTTGTAACTGTGCTGCAGTACACAAAAGAAGGGATTATTCGCTTTTAAGCGCAAAAACCTCTGCTTTGCCGTTTTTAGCTTTTTCTATAAAATCTTCTACGCTGCAGATAGGTTCTTCAAAGCATACACCAAACAGTTTCTTCTGCATTGAGGCCGAATGATTATCTGAACCTGCAAATTTAATAAGTCCGTAATGCTCACAATAGATTTTAGCCAAATCGTTTTCCTCATCGGGTCTGTTAGCGTTCATTATTTCAACACCGTCAACGTGTCTGGGGAAAAGTCGAATATGGTCAATATACCATGCTTCACGGAAGGGATGTGCCTGAATTATAAGTGCACCGCTTTCCCTCATAAATGTAAGCTTATCACTCTGTTTCATATTCATAATTTCGGGGTAAGAAAGGAACCATTCTTTACTGAGTCCGTACACCAAAAAATCGGTACCGCCGTAAGTAGTTTCAACACCGCAAAAAACCTTAATACCAATGGTTTTACTTAATTCTAAACCCTTTTCATAATCCGAAAAATAATAGTTTACCTTTTCCTCGTAGGTTCGGTCACTATCATCCACGTCAGGAAAATGGTTAGTAATAAAGACGCCGTCATATCCCAGTTCTTTATAATACTTTAAGCTTTCTTCTACACTTGCAATCGCGCAACGACTAACAGGAGAAGTATGCAGATGTGTTTCGTATTTATACATTCAATCACCTCAAAAAGATTATACTGCATTCCACTGAAAAAACAAGAATTTTTCAACAAAAACCCTCATCTTTGGGTTATCTTTTGGTATAAATCATAAAGCACGTCTTTTGACAATGCCACAGGGTTATTTTTAAGCCTGCTAGCATTTACGGAAGAAGCTAATATATCAAGCTCTTCGCTTGTGGCTTTAGGGCCTACAATATCCAATTCCTTTAACATTTCTTTATACATTTTTACCGCTTCTATGGCATCAGCACACCCCATAGCCGCTGCAATATCATCAAAAGTTTTAAGAAGATACGCTTCACCGCGACTATCGGTACAATTTTGGGGATTTTTTATCATATAATCCCAAATATGCGCAAGTCCTATTCCCACCGCGTGCCCGTGCGGAATATCATAAAGGGTAGTCATTTTATAGCTCATAGCGTGAGCTGAAGTGGTAGCGGTTATGTTGATAGCCCTGCCCGCATAGTTAGAACCAAGCATAATTTCTTTAGTGGCCTGAGGGTCGTTTTCAAAGATATAACCCTTGTAATTTTGCATTATTTTTTCAACCGCAATTTTAGCATACTCGCGACTTTCTTCGTTAGAGTTTACCGACCACCACGATTCAATCGCCTGACAAAGTGCATCCAAAAGGGTGCACTTTTTTTGGTATTGCGGCAAGGAATAAAGCAAGGTATGGTCTAAAAAGGCATATTCGGGAAGCCAATATTTTTCAGAAAGCGATTCCTTTTCGCCATTATAATAAAATACCGCAAAACGTGTAGATTCACTGCCTGTGCCAGCTGTGGTAGGTACAGAAATCAGCGGTATTTCGTTATCATTAAGCTTTTGCTTAAAATACAATTCGCCCTGCGGTAAATTTACAAAAGCCTTAATACATTTTGCAACGTCAATGGCGCTACCGCCACCCACCGCAACAATGGCATCGCAATTTTCCTTTTTAAACAGCTCTACACCAAGGCAAATTTCTTCATACTTGGGATTAACCGTAAAATCGGTAAAATACACACAAGGAATATCTACGCTGTCAAAATACTCATTAAGTCCCATTTTAAAAAATGAAGGACGGCAAACAAGCATATATTTGTTTACTTTTTCATTCTTTAAAATTCCGCCAATTTGCTTGTAGGAATTTTCGCCGGTTATAATTTTTTGCATTTTCTTCCCTCGCATTTTTAATTCTTAAGCTGCGCTATGGTCACACCGTTTTCGCCCTCACCAAAGGTGCCAAGGCGAAAGCTTTCAATGTTTTTGTGGTGTCTTAAATGCGCTTGAACGTTCTTGCGCAACACGCCCGTGCCCTTGCCGTGAATAATACGAATGGTTTCAATGCCCGAAAGCACGGCATTATCAATATAACTGTCAAGCTCTAAAATGGCTTCGTCAGAAGCCTGACCGCGAAGATCAATCTCACCCGAAATTACACGGTCCTTGCGAGACTGTAACCCTGAAACGTTACGGGTTTTCTTAATTTCGGTTGTGGGCGCATTTTTAGATTTAAGCCTTAAATTTTCAAAATCGGTCCACATTTTTATAGAGCCCGACATAACGTAAGCGCGGTTTTCTTTTTCCTTCACTTCAAGCACGGTAGCGTCACGGTTAATATCGGCTATAAGCACAATATCGCCCTTTTGCAGAGTCGTTACCGCCTCGCCCGCAGCCTTATTGCTTACAACGGGGTTAGCCTCGTCTTCCATTTCCTTCAAAGAAGACTTATACATAGCACGCGCTTTTTCCGCCATTTTTGCCGAATTTTCGGCATTAAGCTTTTTCTTCATTTCTTCTAATTCGTTTAAAAGAAGTGAAGATTTATAGCGCGCATTTTCGATTATGGTATTTGCTTTTTCGCGGGTTTGCTGCATAAGCTTTTCGGTTTTAAGCTGCAATTCCTGCTCGCGCATATCACTTTTACGCTTAACTTCAGCAACCTGGGCGCGAAGGCGCGCGGCTTCCTCGCGGTCCTTTTCGGCACTTAGTCTTGCCTTTTCGAGCGCTGCCACAACGTTTTCAAAGCGCAAATCCTCTTCTCTAACCTCTTGCTTTGCATTTTCAATAATATCGCTTGACAGTCCCAATTTGCCCGATATTGCAAAAGCGTTAGAACGACCGGGCATACCGGTTATCAGGCGGTATGTAGGCTTTAAGGTTTCAACGTCAAATTCGCAGGATGCGTTTTCAACACCCGAAGCATCAATAGCATAGGATTTAAGCTCGGGATAGTGGGTAGTCGCAACTACGCGACTGCCAAAAGCGGCTAATCTCATCAAAATTGCCTTTGCCAATGCGGCGCCTTCAATCGGGTCGGTACCTGCGCAAAGCTCGTCAAAAAGGACAAGCGAATCACTATCCGCCGAATCCAGAATAGAAATAATATTAACCATATGTGACGAGAAGGTAGAAAGCGACTGCTCAATGCTTTGCTCGTCACCGATGTCAGCAAAAACCTTGCTAAAAATCGCAACCTGGCTACCGTCATCAGCGGGAATCATAAGCCCGCACATTGTCATAAGGGTTAAAAGTCCAATGGTTTTAAGGGTAACGGTTTTACCGCCCGTGTTAGGACCTGTTATGATAAGAGAATTATAGGCTTTACCAAGCTCAACCGTTATCGGCACTACCGATTTGTAATGAATAAGCGGATGCCTTGCTCGTTTTAAGTAAGTCATACCCTTTGTGTTAATTTGGGGCACTACGGCCTTCATTTTATAAGCAAGCTTTGCCTTTGCGAAGATTAAATCAAGCGAACAAAGTGCCTTATAGGATGCAATAATGCTATCGGTAAAGCCGCCCGCCTCGGCCGAAAGTTCGGCCAAAATACGCTCGATTTCTTCACGCTCGCGAAGTTTCAAAACCCTAATTTCATTATTGGTTTCAACAACCGACATAGG